>SMWK01000021.1 GCA_004356895.1 Gammaproteobacteria bacterium | reverse complement strand
GAACAACAAGAGCGTTCGTTTCATGACTCCCCCTCCACGGTGAGCGGCCGTAAGTATGGCAGAAACCGTTATCGCTCGAATACCATTTCGGAGTTGCGCTACGTAGTAAACGCGCATCGGTTCTGCGCCTGGTGGTAAATAATGATGCAGCTACTTGTGGGCAATATCCGGGCTTGTTTGGGTATTACCGTAACGATCAAACCACGCCAATATGTGAGCCGTTTTAGCTATCAGGTGGCTTGGGCGTGCTGCAATGCTGTGTGATGTATCCGGTATCCTTACGAGGGCCGTGTCTACTTTTTGAAGCTTCAATGCCTGGTAAAACTGCTCCGCTTCCGATATGGGTGTGCGGTAATCCCGCTCGCCGCTTAACAACATCGTTGGCGTGCTGACCCGATCGACGAAATGTAAGGGTGAGCGATTGAGGTAGTGGTCGGCAGCCTTCCACGGCAGGTCCGGAAACCAGTAGCGGTAATAGAAGTTGTAGTTGTCGGAGGTGAGTACGAAGGAGTACCAGTTGATTACCGGTTTCGCAGACACCGCGGCGCGGAAACGGTTGGTTTGGGTGACGATCCACGCGGTCAGAATGCCGCCACCACTACCACCTGTGACATAGAGCCGCTCGGGGTCCGCCCAACCCTGTTTGATCGTTTCATCTACAGCGGTCATCAAGTCGTGGTAGTCGTCTCCCGGATAGGCGTGATGTATGAGGTTGCCGAATTCGAGCCCATAACTCGAACTGCCACGGGGATTCACGTACACAACAACGTAACCGGCGGCGACATAAAGTTGCACCTCGGCTGAGAAGTGAGGCCCGTACGCGGCGAAGGGTCCTCCGTGAATTTCCAATATCAGCGGATAACGTTTGTCAGGGTCGAATTCGGCTGGCTTGGCGACCCAGGCTTCGATTTCCCGCTCATCCAGGCTTGACGGAAAACTGATGCGCTCTATGGTCGCCAGTTGTTTGTGGCTCAGTGCATCGTGGTTCAGGTTGGTTAACAGGGTGTTGCCTCGAGTGGTTGCCAGCGATAAGTTGGCTGGAGAGCTGGGGTCGGAGCTGGTGTAGGCCACGATGCCGTTGGCGCTATGGAAGGCGCCACCGGTGTAGGGCCGGGAAAGAGAAACTCCGCCGAGGTCGTCGGCGTATGACGACCGTTTACCTGCCAGGTTCAGATATTCGATATGGCCTTTGCCACGATCGTCATATTGGGTATACAGACCACGCGAAGCGTCGTCCCAGACTATGCGGTCGATGCTGCGGTCGAAGTCGTCCGTCAAAGAACGCCGATTCCCTGCTCTGAGATCGAGCACGTAGAGGTTCGTTACTGAATAGCCCATGTGCTCGTCATCAGAGCCGAGGTAGGCCAGATAACGACCGTTCGGCGAAAGGGTCGGGCTGTGATCAGGACCGTAACGGTCGGTGAGCACTTGCATCTCGCCGCCGTCGAGCGGCACACGATAGATCTCACTGTCGCTGGGTTCGTAAATCGAATCTTCCCGGCGGTTAGCGGTCACATAGAGGCTTGTGCCGTCAGTGCTCCAGGCGATCCCACCAAGGTGCTGGTAATTTCCTGCAGTGATCTGCCGTGGCGTACCGCCGTCCGCTGGGACGGTAAAAACATGGGCGAAGCCCTCGGTGAGGTAACCGGCGCTGTCGGAACGATAGATGAGCGTCTCGATCACTTTGAATGCAGGGGCCCAATTGGCGCCCTCGGGTGCTTTGGGCACCTCTGCGAATGGTTTGGATTGCGCAGGGACCAGCATGGTAAAGGCGAGCGTTTGCCCATCGGGCGACCAGGTAAGGGACCCGGGGGGTTGGGTGAGCTGAGTGAGGATTGCCGTGCGGTTTGCTGCGATCCAGTGCATGTGCAGTTGCACACGACTACTTCTGCCGCTGCCTTCCTTTGCTTGGGCACTTGCTCCGCCGCGGGTATTGCGAGATAAAAATGCAATTCGGTCGCCGCTCGGTGACCAGCGGGGCGAGTGACCCGGCTGGTCGGTCAGCGGCCGGTGATTATTACCGTCGACTTCGATTAACCAGATGTGCGACGTACGCCGGTCACTCATCAGATCGAAGCCGTTGCGGGTATAGGCAATGGTTCTACCGTCGGGAGAAACCTGGGGATCGTTTGCCCACTCCAGTGAAAATACGTCCATTGGTTTGAAGGTGTCGGCGTTTGCCCTGGTGATTAGCAAAAACATCATGCAGAACAGGATCGTGCGGACCAGGATGATCATGGTCATTTCCCCGCAATGAACTGCTTGCATATTACCTCACTGGATGGTGGCTATTACGGTGTCTGATCGGAAGCACCGGGTCCAGGTTCGGCATACAATGAGCCGCGGATGAGGTTCGCGCGAAAGGAAAGCCATGATTGAGAAAAGCGACTCCTACGTCACGCGATTGCTAGATCACATCCGTAACCGCTTACCGGATAGGGAGTTCGAGCCTGCCGAGCAGTTTGCTCGTCAGTTCTGGTCGCGTACGCCAGAAGAGGACCTTGCGGGTCGTGGGGTCGACGACGACGCAGGGGCTACGATCGAATTTTGGCGGTCGTTCCAGGACCGTGATCCCGCAGAGATTCAAATACTCGTGATGAATCCGGAGCGCGAGCGCAACGGCTGGGAGTCGCGCCATACCGTGGTGCAGATAATGGCTCCCGACATGCCGTTCATGGTCGATTCGGTACTCATCGCACTCTCTCATGACGGCTTGATCACCCACCATCTGAATAACGTGGTATTTGCCGTTGATCGAGATACCCAGGGGCGCGTTACCCGGACGACGCTCGAGCGTGACCATGCTTCCCGGGAACTCTTCATCTATGCAGAGATAGATCGGGTGGACGAAGAAGAGGTGTGTACGCTGAAAGAGCGCCTCGAGCATACGGTCGTGGAGCTCAAAGCCATCGTGAGCGATTTTTTACCGATGAAGGAACAGCTTACGGCGCATGTTCGCGAACTTCGCAAAGCGACGTTGCCGGTTCCCGATGAAGAAGTCGACGAAGCTATCACCTTTCTCGAGTGGTTGGCGGCCGACAACTTCACTTTTCTTGGCTATCGGGAATTCGCATATGCAGATGACATGATACGTCAAACAGGTGAATCACTCGGTGCGTTGCGTGTCCGGTCGCGTGCGAGCGAACGGCGGTTATCGGATCAGCCGAAAAACACCCAGACATTTCTCCTGTCGCCGTCGTTATTGTCTTTCTCCAAGTCCGGTACCAAGTCAAACGTGCACAGGCACGCTTATCCCGATTACATAGGCATCAAACGGTTCGACGCCAATGGCCGGGTTGTGGGCGAATGTGGTTTCCTGGGCCTGTATGCCTCGCGCGTGTATATGGAGCACCCCAACAATATACCGGTGGTGCGCCAGAAAGTAGCCAACGTGATCGGCCGATCCGATCTGGATCCGAACGGTTTCGACGGCAAAGTGCTTGCGCAGGTGTTGGCGATCTATCCGCGAGATGAGCTTTTTCAGATTGACGAAGATGAGCTTTTGGAGAATGCACTGGCGATCACCTACATCCACGAACGCCGGCGAACCCGGTTATTTACGCGCTTCGATGACTACGGGCTGTTCGTCAACTGCCTGGTGTACATGCCACGCAATCTCTTCACTACGCAGTCCCGTATTCGAGTGCAGAATCTACTGATGGAGACTTTCGACGCTGATGACGTGGAATTCGATCCTCACTTTAGAGAGTCGATCCTGGTGCGGCTGCAGTTCATTCTACGCATCCGTCCCGGCTCTCACCCGGAGGTGGATACGCGTGCGTTGGAACGGAAAATCGTCGAACTCACCGGTGACTGGGTGTCGGATTTTCACGCATCGGCGGTGCAACATTTCGGGGAGACGCACAGCAGACAATACCTGCGTGAATACAGCCTCGCGTTCCCTGCAGGCTACCGGGAGCATACGAGCTCGAGCGACGCCGTCGAAGATGTCACCAGTATCGAGCAGCTCTCGGCGGAACGAAACCTGCTTACGCGTTTCTATCGTCACGCGCAAGATCCTGAGGAGATGTTGCATCTGAAGGTATTTCATCTGGGCGAGCCGCTGCCGCTGTCCGACATCATCCCGCAGCTGGAGAACATGGGCTTGCGGGTTAATGGTGAACAACCCTATCGCATTACGCGCGCATCGGGTCCTCTGGTTTCGATTCTCGATTTTCACCTCACCTACAACGAGAAAATCAACTTCGCGAATGTAAGCGAGCGCTTCGAAGAAGCGTTCGTGCATACCTGGAATGGCCGAACCGAAGACGACGGGTACAATCGACTGATCCTCGGCGCCGGTCTCGATTGGCGCCAGGTGGATGTCTTGAGAACCTATGCGAAGTACATGAAACAGATTCGCTTTGGCTTCAGCCAGGATTTCATCAGCGATACGCTCGATGCCCACCGGACAATTGCGGCCGACCTCGCACACTTCTTCGAACAACGTTTCGATCCGCAAAGCGACGGCGATCAGGATGTATTGAGCGAGCGCATCGTGGCGGCGTTGGAGGAAGTAGAACTACTTAACGAAGACCGCATCCTGCGCAAGTTTCTAGAGCTGATGATGGCTACCCAGCGAACAAACTACTTCATGCGGGAATTTGACGGCGCTGTGAAGCCCTACCTCTCGATGAAGTTGGCTCCGCCTCAGATCAGCGACATGCCTTTACCACGGCCGATGGTCGAGATCTTCGTCTGCGCGCCTTACTTCGAGGGCGTGCACTTGCGTGGTGGCGCGATCGCTCGCGGCGGCCTGCGTTGGTCGGATCGGTTGGAGGATTATCGCACTGAAGTGCTGGGCCTGATGAAAGCGCAGGTTGTAAAAAACGCGGTGATAGTCCCGACGGGAGCCAAAGGTGGGTTCGTGTTGAAGGCGTCGCTTGGTGAAGTCAAGCTGGATGTCGTGAATTGTTATCGGGATTTCATCCGCGGATTGCTGGATATTACCGACAACATCGTGCAGGGGCAGGTAGTGACACCCGACAATGTTCGCCGCTACGACGGAGACGATCCGTATCTGGTCGTAGCGGCAGACAAGGGGACCGCAACCTTCTCTGATGAGGCCAACTCGATCGCTGAGCAGTACGGTTTCTGGCTTGGGGATGCGTTCGCATCCGGTGGGTCCAACGGGTACGACCACAAGAAGATGGGCATTACCGCCAAAGGTGCGTGGGTTTCCGTAAAGCAACATTTTGCAGAGCGAGAGATCGACGTGCAGCGGGATCCAATAAGCGTTATTGGCATCGGTGACATGGGTGGCGACGTGTTTGGAAACGGCATGTTGCAATCGAGATCCATCAGGTTGGTGGCTGCCTTCAACCATCTACACATCTTCGTCGACCCGGATCCGGAACCGAAAGCAGGATATGCCGAGCGCGAACGGCTGTTTGGTTTACCGCGCTCGAGTTGGGCGGACTATGACGTTTCGTTGATCTCTGCAGGCGGGGGTATATTTTCGCGGCGCACCAAGTCGGTGAAGATTACGCCCGAGATGGCTGCGGTTTTTCGTATTGATGCCAAGCGGTTATCACCCGATGAGTTGATTCACGCCTTGTTGAAAGCACCAGTGCAGCTCATTTGGAACGGTGGTATTGGCACGTATGTGAAAGCCCAGAGTGAGGACCATGCGGATGTTGGTGACCGCGCCAACGACCACTTGCGAGTGAATGCCGAGGAGCTGAACTGCCAGGTGTTTGGTGAGGGTGGCAACCTTGGGATGACACAGAAAGCGCGCATCAGCTTCGATCAGCTTGGCGGTTCGGTAAATACTGATTTCATCGACAACTCAGGCGGCGTCGACTGTTCAGACCATGAGGTGAATATCAAGATTGCGCTGAATGAGATCGTTGCGCGCGAGGAAATCACCATCGAGCAACGCAACACGCTACTTACCATCATGACTGATGAAGTGAGTGATCTCGTGCTCGCCAACAATCGGCGTCAGGTGCAGACCTTGAGCTTGGCGCAGAGACACTCGCAATCGAGGCAAGGCGAATATCGGCGCTTTCTGCATCGAATGGAGACAGATCACAATCTGGATCGTGCGCTCGAGCACCTGCCCGCGGACGACGAACTTGCCGAACGGTTTGGCCAGGGTGGTGGTTTCGCGCGACCGGAACTGGCCGTCCTGCTCGCCTATGCAAAAACTCATATCAAGCTACAACTGTTGAGCTCGTCCATCCACGAAGATCCGGAGATAGCCCGGGAGGTACTGAGCGCGTTTCCCCCCACGTTGGTGGCTGAGCACGCGAAAGCGTTGTTGAATCATCGTCTACGCAAGGAAATCGTTGCCACACAACTCGCCAACGATATCGTAGACCACATGGGTGTGACGTTTGTCGTACATCTGATGGGTTTTGTCGGTGGTAATGTGGACGAGATCGTGCGGGCGTATTACGTCGCTGCAGAGATTTTTGGCGTTCGCGAAAAATACCGAAGTATCGAACAGCTCGATAACGTTGCTGCCGATGTGAAGCTAGGCATGCAGCTCGAGTTGATCCGTCTTGGGCGCCGCACAACTCGTTGGATATTCCGCCATCGACTCAGTGCAACTAACGTGGTGGAACTTGTCAATGAATTTCAAACGAAAATCCAGGCACTCGACGAGTACCGTGGGCAACTCATGGGGCGGGTTCGCGCCGACCGATGGGAAGAGCGTGTTCAGCACTTGATAGAAGCTCGCGTGCCAGAGCCCTTGGCGCGCAATGCGGCTAACGCTGTGGACATGGCCATTGCGCTGCCTGTCATCGATGCCGCGGATAGAACCAGCACCGAACCTGTCGCCGTTGCTCAGGCATACGCGACGCTCGGAAGAGAGCTCGGTCTGGATTGGCTTACGGAGCATCTCGGTAATCTCCCTTCGAGCAGCCAGTGGCAAGCCATGGAACGGGATTCTCTGCTGGATGATGTAACCACACACCAGGGGGTGTTGGCGGCCCGGTCGATATACGCGGAGGGAAGTGACGTTTCGATATGGCTGAGCGAACACGAGCGCTTCGCGAGGAGTTGGCGAAGTGTAATTGAGGATGCTCAGCATGCGACGGTACAGGATTTTTCGATGTTTTCGATCGCCTGTCGGAAACTCAACGATCTGTGCCGGACGTTGTAATGAATTATCCCTATTAATTCACAAGGTTTTCCAGCGCTTCTTCGAGTTGCGGAAAGTGAAAGGAAAACCCTCTCTGCATCAAGACATCCGGATGCGCCTGCTGCCCTTCGGTAAGGAGTATTGCTTGCTCGCCGAGGAGTAAATTCAAGAGAAACCGGGGGGTTGGCATGAATGTCGGACGGCGTAGCGCGGCACCGATGAGTGTGGTGAACGTTTTGTTGCGCACCGGCTGTGGTGCCGTGATGTTCACACCTCCTTCGATGTCGGAATGTTCCATGACAAAACAGATGGCGCGGACGGCGTCCACTATGTGAATCCAGGAAAGCCACTGTCGGCCGCTGGCCAGAGGGCCACCCATAAACGCGCGAAACGGCAACAGCATCAGAGGCAAGGCACCTTCTTTATTGTGAAACACGACACCGAAGCGGAGCAGCACGGATCTGGTGCGAACATCGGCAACCGGCTCCTCCCATTGCATCGCCAGGTGGGCGAGAAAGTCATCACCAGGTGAGCCGTTGTCGGAAACGGCGTCTTCGCCGGTGCCGTAATAACCAACGCCTGAAGCCTGCAGGTAGACGGATGGCGGATGGGTCATCGTGTTGATTGCCTGTACCAACGTCTCGCTCGGTCTGCGTCGGCTTTCCAGGAGGTCCGCCTTGCGCGCATCTGTCCAGCGCTTTCCGGAAATGGTTTCACCGCAGAGGTTGAAAATCGCATCCGCATGCTCGAGCTCTTCAACCCAGTCACCGAGGGCGGTTGGGTCCCAGGGCACGTAGCGCACCCCGGTTTGAGTTACGTCGCTGCGTGTACGACTCAAGCTCACCACTTCGTGTCCGTCACGGCGTAACAGCACCGCCAGGTAACGGCCGAGAAAACCACTGCCACCGGCTATGACTACCTTCGCAGCGTTATCGCTCATGTCGCTGAATCCTTGATGGCGTAAAAGGGGTCAGGGTAAGTTTGCGGTCAGTGTAAGGGGAATACGGTTAAGTTTTCAGATGTTAGCCTGACATCCCTTGTTTTTCTGACCCCTATTTTTACACTGACCCCAAACTTAACCTTTTATGGCCCCTTTACACGGAGTGCCCCATGCCTCTAAGCGGATTGAAAGTACTCGAGCTCGCCAACATTCTGGCGGGTCCCCTCATCGGACAGTTCTGTGCCGAGCTCGGTGCATCGGTAACCAAGGTGGAACACCCCGAAGGGGGCGACCCAACACGCGGTTGGCGCGTTATCGGCGAAACCGAAAGTGCGGTGTCCGCGTATTTCAGTTGCGCCAACTGGGGTAAACGCTCCATCGCGTTGAATGTCGCTTCAGACGAAGGCGCAAATATCGTCAAAAAGCTGATACGGCAAAGCGACGTGGTGATTGTGGGGTACAAGCCGGGGGATGAGCAGAAGTTCGGCCTCGATTACCCGACGCTGCGCGAACTGAACGCCCGACTCATCTACCTGCAGATCACCGCCTATGGTACTGAGGATCCTCGCCCCGGATTCGACGCGATCATACAGGCGGAGAGTGGCTTCACGTATTTGAACGGTGAAGCGAGCGGCGGCCCGGTAAAAATGCCGGTAGCGTTAGTAGACGTGTTGGCGGCGCATCAGCTGAAGGAGGCGTTGTTACTTGCCCTCATGAAACGTGAGCGCAGCGGCGAAGGGAGTTACGTTGCGACCTCACTCCTGGCTGCAGCGACAGCCTCGCTTGCCAATCAGGCCAGTAACTATCTGCATGCCGGTGTGGTGCCCCGACGAATGGGCTCGGAACATCCCAATATCGTGCCGTACGGAAACATCATCCAGACCGCCGACGGCCGTGAAGTCGTACTCGCTGTAGGCACCGAGCGACAGTTCCGCGAGTTTTCAGCTGCAATCGGTTTGCCCTCGCTTCCAGATGATGAGCGTTTTGCGACCAACGCAGACCGAGTATCCAACCGCGATGCCTTACAAGCGTTGATACGCAAACGCGTCGAATCCATGCCAAGCCGTGAACTCGAAACGAAACTGAGAAATCGTAAAGTTCCCTTCGGATACGTCAACGACATGCCCGCCGTCTTCGAACTACCGCAAAGCCGCGAGCAGCTCTTCCCCAGTGGAGACGGAGTACGAACCGTTGCGTTTAATGGCGATCTGTTCGAACGAAAAAATCTCAGCCCGCCCCCTCGTCTAGACGAACACCGCGTCGAAATACTCCAGGAACTCGGTGATTAGGAAGCGATGGACTCCCGCGGTTGTTCTACTAGTGGCTGAGGTATCGAAGACACTCCATCGGCTGACTAATGAGAGGATTTTATGCAGCTCGACCTGAACTTTGTTCGCGATCAGTTTGGCCAGTTGGCTGACATGCCCGAGTTTGTGTTTGCTTCCAACGCCGGGGGTAGCTATGTGGCCAATCAGGTCAACGACTTGATCGCAAGCTACGACCGGCATACGCGTGTGCAACCGTACGAGCGTTATGAAACCTCCGCCGTCGCGGGTGCTGCGATGGATCGCGCCCGCACACTGTGGACACAAGCGCTGAATATCGACGATGAAGAACTCACGATCGGCCCATCTACGTCGATAAACACCTATGTGCTGTCACAAGCGATCGGTAACACTCTAAACGCGGGTGACGAGATTGTGGTCACTAATCAAGACCATGAAGCAAATAGTGGCGTATGGCGGCGCAAGGCCGAAGAACGGGGTGTTGCCGTTAAGGAATGGCAGGTTGATCCGGGCAGCGGACTACTGGACCCCGACGCGCTGCTTGCCCTGCTCAGCGAGAAAACTCGCTGGGTGTGTTTCACCCATTGTTCGAACGTTGTCGGTACCGTACACCCAGTCGAACAACTGGTGTCTATGATCAAACAGCACTCGCCGGCACGCGTATTTGTCGATGCGGTTGCCTTTGCGCCGCATAAAATCTGTAACCTGCGTCAGCTTGGGGTCGATGGTTATGTATTCAGTCTTTACAAAGTATATGGCCCGCACCAGAGCCTGATGTTCGTAACGCGCGAACTGCACGACCAACTCGAGCCACAGTGCCACTACTTCAACACCGGCAATACCGTCCAGATGTTTAACCCCACGGGTCCGCAACATTCACTGGTCGCAGGCTGCGCCGGGGTAATCGATTATCTTCAAGCTCTGCATTCGCACCATTTTGACGACGGGCAGAAGCCACTGCCACAGAGACTCGCGGATCTGCACAGCCTGATCAGTGCGCACGAAAATGACCTGGCAACGCCAATTCTTGACTACCTGTCGAACAACACCAATGTGCGCCTGATCGGACAGTCGACGGTCGTCGACCATGATCGTGCGCCAACCATATCTTTTGTGCCAATCAGACAGTCCGCGCG
>SMWK01000283.1 GCA_004356895.1 Gammaproteobacteria bacterium | reverse complement strand
AGGTGGCGTATGAAAGATTCGGGGTGGTTTAGGAACGCGCGCATGAGTTGCACGTTTTCGGCGTCCTCCCAGTTGATGGGGGTAGGTGGTGTTACGTCAAAATCGAAGAGCACCGCTTGGGGGCATGCCATCAGAATGGGAGAGTGGGTTGCAATGATGAACTGGCTGCCTTCTTTTACTTTATCCATGATCAGTGCCAGCAGGGCGATTTGACTGCTCGGCGAGAGTGGCGCTTCGGGCTCATCCAGCAGATACAGACCAGGGGCGGTAATGCGTGCCTTGAAGAGGTCCAGGAACAGTTCGCCATGGGATTTGGCGAACGGGTCTTCGCCATAACGATTGTGTAGAGCTGCTCGCTGGCCACGCGCGACATCCATGGCACGGGTGCGTCCCCAGTCGCCTTTAATGTGAGAGAACTCTTCCGTGAGCTCATCGTACTCCGTAGCCGCCTTTTGGATACCTTGCAGGAACCCGGTGACGTCATCGGCGCGGAAAAAGAATCCTCGTTTCGCGGTTTGCTTGCGTACCAGGCGCAGGATCTTGGCGAGTTCGACTCCCGTTGCCATCAGCTGACTCGCCTGGCTCGATTGCGTCAGGGTGGGCAAACGGGTGCTGGCCGCAATTCCTTCCAGAAGCGTCGACTTCCCGCTGCCGTTGGCACCGATAAAAAAACTGACGGGGCTGCTGAAACGAAGTACGTCGAGATTGCGTAGCGCTGGTAATGAAAGCGGAAACTTAAGCCCAGCCCGGTCGGTGCCGGGCGTGATGCGTATTTGCAGTTGCTCGAGATAGATCATCCCTGCACGATACCAAGAATCTGTAACCAAGAGAGAGTTGTGGTGTCTCGAGCGACGTTTCCGGTTGTGGTTCATGTGTTGTTGATTCGCGATGAACGATTGTTTCTGTTGAGAAGATCGAATACCGGCTTCATGGACGGATACTACTGCCTGCCCGGTGGCCACCAGGACGTTGGTGAAAGCGTCAGTGAAGCGGCCATTCGCGAATGCCTGGAGGAAACTGGCGTGCGCGCAGCGCGCCTTTTGCCGGTGTGCGTTATGCCGTATCAATCGGCTCGTCATCAAGGGCTGAACTTCGTATTCGAAGCTGAGGGCTGGGAAGGCGAGCCGGTGATCAACGAACCTGCGCTGTTTGATGATAGCTGCTGGAGTCCATTCGATGCGTTGCCGGACCCTCATGCCCCCTGGATGGGTGAGGTTCTTGGTTTTCGTCGTGATGGGCACTGGTACGCGGAATTCAAATGGGACTAAGTTTTTTACCCTGCCCAGCAAACTTATCCTGCCCCCCATTACCCCTTACAATGCGCGCCCTGGGAAAACGGACGGCTGGTGGCAAATGCTTTTAGCAAAGGAGAAAACAAAATGAAAGAACCCGTACGAGTGACCGTTACGGGCGCGGCTGGGCAGATTGGTTACGCGCTGTTGTTTCGCATCGCCTCTGGAGGGATGCTTGGAAAGGACCAACCCATGGTTCTTAGCCTGCTGGAAATAACCCCGGCGCTGGATGCCCTCGGTGGAGTGATCATGGAAGTGGAGGATTGTGCGTTCCCGTTGATCAAGCAGATGATCCCGACAGACGATGCCGATGTCGCGTTCAAGGAAGCGGACTATGCGTTGTTGGTAGGTTCCCGGCCGCGCAGCAAAGGCATGGAACGTAAAGAACTCATCGAGGCTAATGCGGCGATCTTCTCGGTGCAGGGCAAGGCGCTGAACGATCATGCTAAAGCTACGGTGAAAGTGCTGGTGGTGGGTAATCCCGCTAACACGAATTGCCTCATCGCCCAGCGTAACGCTCCCGATCTCGACCCCCGACAGTTCACTGCCATGACCCGCCTCGACCATAATCGAGCAGCAGCCCAGCTTGCCGCGAAGACCGGCAAACACGTTTCAGAGGTTCGTGGATTGTGCATATGGGGCAATCACTCAGCCACTCAGTACCCGGATCTGTTTGATGCGGAAGTGGCTGGAACACCTGCTCTGGATCTGGTGGATATGGATTGGTATGCGAATGAATTCATTCCGACCGTACAGCAGCGAGGTGCCGCAATAATTGCGGCCCGTGGTGCATCGAGTGCCGCATCTGCTGCCAACGCTGCTATTGATCACATGCACGACTGGGCGCTTGGAAGCGACGGTGTGGTCAGCATGGGTGTGTACTCAGATGGCAGTTATGGCGTAGAACAGGGCCTTATCTACTCCTTCCCGGTTGTCTGCAACGGTGGCGACTGGGAGATCGTTCAAGGTCGGCCGATTGACGATTTCAGCCAGGAAAAGATGAGTGCGACGCAAGCCGAACTCATCGAGGAGCGTGAAATGGTCGCGCACCTGCTGCCTGGCTAAACTTCCCCGCCCAATCAACTAAGCCAGTCGTTGAATTTTGGTTCGCGTTTCTCGTGAAAAGCCGACACACCCTCCCTGGCGTCGGGATGATGGTCTGAGATGGCGGTTTTGGCGGCGATCTCGTCGAGTGCCTGTTCCCAACTCAGCTCGGCTGCGTTATATAAAGAGCGCTTCAACAATCGCATGGAGACCTGGGGACCATTTGCCAGCTCCCGGGCGAACTCGAGTGCTGCGTCTTCGAGTTCTTCGGGTGCGACGACTTCGTTGACGAGCCCGAGGCTCAGTGCTTCTTCGGCACTCACGATCTTCTTGCGCATCAGGAAATCGAGGGCTTTGGATAACCCCAGTAGTTGCACCAACAGATACTGGCCACCTTCGTCGGGGAGCAGTCCAAAGCGCAGTGTTGCGCTACCCATGCGCGCGCTGCTGGATGCGATACGAAAATCGCACGACAGAGCAAGCGAAAATCCCGTTTGAATGGCGACGCCATTGATAGCGGCGATGGTGAGTTTGTCGATGTTACGAATGGTGGAGTTCACCCGTTGCGAGATCGTACGCAACCCATTGTAGGTACCGATGCTGCTGTCGTGTCCTGGAGGGATACTGGGGACGAGTGGTGTGCCTCCTAATTCCGCACTCCGATAAGCTTTCAGATCGTCACCGGCGCAGAATGCGCGCCCACTTCCGGTAAAAACAAGAACGCGTACGGCGTTGTCCATTTGCGCTTGAGTTGTCGCTTCAATGAGATCACGTTTTATGGCGGTGGTCATGCCGTTCAGACGTTCGGGGGTGTTGAATTGAAACCAGGCGATGCCCGGTTCGCGCAGGCTGAGCTCGAAGCCTGTGAAGTTTCCAGTGTCCATAAGTTGCCTCCGTCTTAAGGTCCATCAATGGGGTCAGCCCCCCATTACTGTTTTCCAGGTCTCCACGTCTTTGATGTTCAAGTACGTGTTTTGTGCCTTGGTTTCTGCCATGGCCGCGTTGGGAATGTGTCCGTAGTTATGTCCGGGTAGCAGCAACGTATCTTCAGGCAGATCGCAGAGTTTTCTCAAGCTGTGGTACATGTCTTCGGAGTTGGACCCGGGCAAGTCCACTCGGCCGCAGCCGTTGATGAACAACGTATCCCCGGAGACCAACGTATTTTTGATGCGAAAACATTGAGATCCCGGGGTGTGCCCCGGGGTGTGGAGAAACTCAACCTCCACGTCGCCGATTTTTAAGTGGTCGCCGGAGTTGACGCGGGTAAGATCGTTCTCAGACAGACCGGTTACCTTGATCACCCCATCCGCTTCGTCTTTGTGCACGTAGACTTTCACCGGGTTGATCGCCATCAGTTCGGCGAGTCCTACGACGGTGTTGTTGCCGAATGAGCCACCGATGTGATCGGGATGATAGTGGGTTACTAGCGCCCCGGTCAGCGTATAACCGCGTTCGCCGATGTGTTTTATGAGCCCCTCGACATCCCATGCAGGATCGACAATCGCGACTTCACGAGTTGTCCGCGAGCCAACGATGTAGGTGAAATTCTGCATCGGGCCGATCTCGATCTGCTCTATGATGAGCTCCTGTTCATCGATATTGAGCATGGAAAATTCCTCTGTGTGCCTGTTCGTTATCATAACAGCCGGATCATACTGATCTCTGAACGTGATCCTAATCGCAACACCGGCCCCCACGTACCCGTGCCTGGACTGATGTACAACAACAGATCCTCTTCGTGGTAGGTGCCTCGAAACTGCGGGAAAAATCGTTTTACCAGATAGTTGACGGGGAAGATCTGGCCGTAGTGGGTATGGCCGCAGAGCATGAGATGTGCGCCCCAGGCGGCTGCATCACGAACTCCGTCCGGTCTGTGGTAGAGCACAATGCGGAACTTATCAGGCAGGGGTTCGATCGTCGTGAGTACCGCACTCACCTGAGTTCTGGTTTCGGCATCGTCGATACCGACCAGCTGAATATCGCCGAGCGTGTGAGACTCGTTGCGCAACACACAGACGCCGAGATTACGCAAGCGCGTGCAGATAGCTTCGAGATCCACGTAACGTTCGTGATTACCGATGATGAAGTAAGTCGGCGCTGTCAGGTTCGCTAGCACACTTAGTTCTTGTTCAGAGATGTTGCGGCCGTCGATGAGATCTCCGGTAATAAATACGTAATCTGCGGAGAGCTGGTTCACTCGTTTCACCACCCGAGCTAGAAAACGACCACTTCGTGATCCCACATGTACGTCGCTGATCTGCACGATATTCGTGTTTCTCTGCACTTGAGGTGCGTTCACCTCTATGGTGCGAATAGTAAGAAGTTGGGTGTTGATAAAACCGTACACGCCAACCGCGGCCGTCGCCGCAAGCAAGCTCCAGCCAGAAGCCTCTTGGGGTAAATCGAAGATAAGATTCGCCAGTTCCCAGGGCATTAGAAACATAAAAGCGATGAACGAGAAGCCGAGCCAGGTGAGCGTAAATGCCGACAAGGCTCGAGTGATGGCGTTTGGCCACCACTCATAGGCGAGTCGTCCTGCGAGCGGACCAACCAGAACGACCAGGAGCGTGGCGGTCCCGGGCTGGAATTCCGGGATCGTCAAACCCAAAATACGCAATACCGGATACATCAGCACACCGAAGTAAAACGTCCCCACCACGATATAAGGCACAAGCATTGGCCAGCCGCGCCTCACAGTTTGGGTGCCGCCACCAGGCAGATCTGTGTTTGTTCAGACAGGTTACGGATAGGCGATTGCAAGGCGCTGTGGGGAACGAAACATGCTTCCTCGGACCCGAGAGAAAGCGCACCGATTTGAATGCCACTACCGAGCGCGATACACAGCGCATAAGGGATGTGTTGTGGCAGGTCGAACACCGCGTGCGGTGCAAGTGTTGCTCGGCAGACGTTGAAGTCCTCAAAGCAAGTGATGCGCTCAACGCCGGGGCAGAGTTCGTCAAAATCGGCGTCGGGTGGCACGTCCAGGGTCATCCGGGCGATGGCGATCTCGCAGTCCCAGTGTTCCTGGGTGAGGACCTTCTGGGGAAACGAGATGATGTGGCGCTCATAAACCGGAGTCTGGAATTCCACCACACGCACCCCATGCTGCAACGAATGCGGCAGCCAGGTGGGAACGGTTACCACATCGCCGACGTTGAGAGGTTTGAGTTCGGTAAATTTTTCCATGGCAGCACGTGCCTGACGTTCCTCTTCTTCGTCGATCCGTTTACCTGAATCGATGGCACTGCGAATCTGTTGGTAGTTCTGCACAACGCTCAAGTAGGCGGAACGGAAATCGTCATCATTGGCATACTCGCGGCGCAGGGTCTGATTCACTCCGAAGCGGATGCGGCCCTCGCCGTCAGGCCAGGCGCCCCGGTCCACATGGGTGACCACATAAACCTCTCGTTTCTCCTCGTGAACCTCCAGATACAACTCTCCGAGTACCGGCTCTGGTTTGGGATCCAGCACCTTGAGCAACACCAGGGTTTCACCTTGGCAAAGCCTGATCGGTGCCAATGCCAGGTAGTGGGATAGAGGCAGGCTGCCGTTGCTGCCTGTAACGCGGCTTTCACCGCGGGCTTCGATACCCGAATACCAGATCTCTCGACCCCAGGGCTTGGGGATATATATCGGTTCGAGGCGCACCGGCTCATCCAGAGGCACTTCGACATCGTCGAGAAAGGCGCTCAGTTGAGGTTTTTCGTCGAGGTAGGCGAATTCGTATCGAGGCGTGAGAGTACCCGGTGTCTCATCCCAGCTTCGCTCGAGCTCGATCGTGCGAGTCAGCTCACCGGTTGGTTCCCCGCTCTGCAGCCACTTTTTGAATGCCTGCTCGACAGCGACATCACTTTGCGGGTAATTCAACAATATGTCCGGATCCGGCGAGTTTTTATGTGTGCGTCCGATTATAGTGATTTCGCCCCGTCATAAGGCCAGTAATTAAAATGATTCCGGCGCAGGAAGTTTGCGAGCGTGCGCAGCTATCACGCGATCCCCGTTTTGACGGACGGTTTTTCACCGCGGTTCTCACGACGGGCATCTATTGTCGACCCGTATGCCCCGCTCGACGACCTTCAGCAAAAAACGTGCGCTACTACCCGAGTGCTGCGGCAGCGCAGGATGCCGGCTACCGACCGTGCCTGCGATGTCGCCCCGAGACAGCCCGGCGCTTGCCCGAGTGGAGCATCAGCAGTGACACCGTGATTAAGGGGTTGCGGTTGATTGACGGGGGTTATCTCAATGACCACACCACCGCCGAACTGGCCGTACGATTGAACATCTGCGTGCGCCACATGAACCGCCTGTTTCACACCGAACTTGGTGCGACTGCCCACGCGCTCGCTAGAGCGCAGCGGTTACATCTTGCCAAACGCCTCATCGATGAGTCGACGCTCAGCTTCGCGCAGATCGCCATGCACGCCGGGTATGGCAGCATCCGGCGCTTCAATACCGACCTGAAAACGGCGTTTGGCCGTCCGCCGGGTGACCTCCGTCGCGGGCGAATCTCTGGGCTGGCGGGAAAAGGGTCCTTGAGTCTGCGCCTGCCACTACGATTGCCCTACAACCGCGATTGGATTTTTAGTTTTCTCCACAAGAGAACGCTCAAAGGGATGGAATCGGTTGCTGGCCTCGAGTATCGCCGCAGGCTCACCCGAAACCGGGACACAGACCTGCAGAGTTGGCTGAGCGTACGCTGGGCGGACGATGCACTCAATGTCACCGTGCCTGGCGATGTAAAGGTTGATCTGGCCGACTGTTTGCGCAGAGTTCGTAGGTTGTTTGATCTGGACGCCGATTCCCAGGCTGTCGATGGGCAGCTCGGTCGAGATGGTCTGCTGGGACCCTGGGTTGCCAGCGCGCCGGGATTGCGAGTTCCCGGTGCATGGGACGGTTTCGAGACTGCAGTACGAGCAATTCTCGGTCAACAGGTGAGCGTAGCTCGGGCTACAGAGCTTGCTGCAAAACTCATCGATCGGTATGGAAACGGTTCGTTTCCCTCGCCCGAGCGTCTGGCGGCCGTGACACCGGCGGAAATCGGTATGCCGGGTAATCGTGGTCGGGCCATCAGCGCGCTCGCAGAAGCAGTTGCAACCGGGCGGCTTGTGCTGGACGAAAGCGCGGATAACGCACGGCTGCAATCTGAACTCTGCAGCATCCCTGGGATCGGACCCTGGACGGCGGCTTATGCTGGCATGAGAATCGCGAAAGATCCGGATGCATTTCCCGAAAACGACTGGGTCGTTTTGAAGATGGTGGATGCGACACCGGCTCAAGTGAGACGGAGGGCTCGAGATTGGTCGCCCTGGCGCGCATACGCTGTCATGTACCTGTGGTGGGGTGCGGGTCAGATGTCGCACCAAAGGGGGAAGGCGCAGACCAGCAAGGCTACCACTGGGTGAATCAATTGGCTGCTTGGAGGCCTCGATGTTTTATACGTATGTCGCGAGCCCGCTCGGTCAACTGATGTTGGCTGGAGATGGCAACCAGTTGCAGGTCATCGGTTTCCCCACGGGTAGCCAGGCGCGTGGCGCTGAGCCTGACTGGGAACGGAACGATGCGCCCTTCGCAACCGCGAAACGCCAGCTAAATGAGTATTTTAATGGCAAACGACGCGAGTTCGAACTGGATTTGGCTCCCGCCGGAACGCCGTTT
>SMWK01000282.1 GCA_004356895.1 Gammaproteobacteria bacterium | reverse complement strand
GTGCTCTACACCTCGCTCAGTGTCGCAGAGAACTTGGCGTTTCCACTCAAGAACCAGGGTTGGCGGGGTGATCGTTTGCGAGCTCGGGTTCGTGACATCGCTGAGCGTCTCGAATTGACGGATTGTTTGAATCGCCGCCCGGATTCGTTGAGCTTGTTCGAAAAGCAGCTGGTTGCTATCGGCCGGGCACTCGTCCGCCCGGAAATTGCTCTGGTGCTGCTCGACGAGCCGCTGACCGCGGTCGAACCCGCCACCAAGTGGCAGCTGCGTCGTGTGCTCAAGCTTGCCCAGGAGGAGCTCAATGCCACGATGATATATGTGACGCACGATCAGACCGAAGCACACACCTTCGCCGATCGCATCAGTGTCTTGCACGAAGGCAAACTTTTGCAAACAGGAACGCCTGCGGATCTGTATCAAGCCCCCGCACACGAACACGTGGCGTACTTCATCGGTTCCCCGGGTATGAACCTGGTCCCAGGAGAGATCATCGATGACGCCTACCAACTGGACGGATGTGCGGTAGCCCCCGCTATGGGAGTGCCGTCAGGACCCTGCGTCGTTGGTTTTCGCCCGGAATGGGCTGAAGTCACCACGAAGGATGTGGAAGGTCCCATGGTGACCGTAACCCGTACGCGGGTTCTGGGTACCCGGGACCATCAGCCCATGGGTATTGTGAGCGTAGATTTGCAGGGGCAGACCATCCACACGCGGCAGGCGCTCAATGTTGCCGTTGGCGCAACGGCACGTCTGAGTGTGCGGGAGGATCGGGTTGTCGGCTTTCGTGCCGGTATTCGTTTGCACGGTGGATTGGCAAATGCGTAGGCGCAACAACCGGGCATGGCTGGGCGTGGCGCCGGTCGTGCTCATTGTTGCTTTCAGCGCTGTGTTGCCTTTGATGACGGTGGTGAACTACTCGATACAGGATATCTTCGACCTCAACACCCGAATTTTTGTCGGTTTCGACTGGTATCGGGAGACGCTGCGCGATCCACGTTTCCTCGATGCCTTGCTTCGGCAGTTCACGTTCAGCGCCACGGTCCTTGCCATCGAGATTCCACTCGGCATCCTCGTCGCGAAAAGTCTGCCGAGAACCGGTGCGAGAACCGGGATGTTCCTGATCCTGCTTGCGGTGCCGTTGTTGATTCCGTGGAATGTCGTTGGCACGATCTGGCAGCTATTCGCCCGACCAGACATCGGTTTATTTGGCGCCACGCTCACCGCCTTGGGGATAGAGTTCAATTACACAGCTGATGTGATCGACGCATGGATAATTCTCGTGCTGATGGATGTCTGGCATTGGACATCGCTTGTGGCGCTACTATCTTTCGCCGGTCTCGCTTCCATTCAGGAACCTTACTATCAGGCCGCTGAGATCGACGGCGCCAGTCGCTGGCAAGTGTTTCGTTACGTGGAGTTGCCTCGGCTACGTTCGGTGTTGATCATTGCGGTGCTGTTGCGGTTGATGGATAGCCTCATGATTTACACTGAGCCGTTTGTGCTTACCGGCGGAGGTCCGGGCAACAGTACAACGTTCCTGAGCCAGTACCTTACTACCATGGCGGTAGGTCAGTTCGACCTCGGCCCTGCGGCCGCTTTCTCGGTGTTGTATTTCCTTCTTATTCTGCTCCTTTGTTGGCTTTTTTATACCAGCGTGATGCGATCCGAAGATGGCTGACAAGATGTCTAACGCGACATACACTTTACACAGCAAGGCTCACTGGCTGCTCTACGCGTACTGCGGTTACCTGTTGCTGCCACTTTACTGGCTGTTGAACATATCGTTGCGGACCAATCAGGACATCGTCTCGCGTTTGTCCGTTTTCCCCGTGGATGCGACGTTGGCCAACTTTGCGGAAATCTTCACGAATCCGGTCTGGTACGAGGCTTTCGGCAACTCGCTCACCTACGTCGCGCTGAATACGACAATCTCTGTGGCGGTAGCATAACCGGCCGCATACGCGTTTTCCCGCTATCGTTTCATCGGCGACAAACATCTGTTCTTCTGGCTGCTGACAAACCGAATGTCGCCACCGGCGGTATTCCTGTTGCCTTTTTTCCAGTTGTATTCAGCCATTGGAATTTTCGATACGCCGTTGGCGGTTGCGTTGGCGCATTGTCTGTTCACTGTGCCGTTGGCGGTTTGGATCCTGGAGGGGTTCATGTCAGGGGTACCGAAATCTCTCGATGAGATGGCACGAATTGACGGTCACTCAGTCCCCTACTTTTTTGTGCGCATCTTTCTACCGATCATTCGCGGGGGGATCGGGGTGACGGTATTTTTCTGCTTCATGTTCAGCTGGGTGGAACTTTTACTTGCCCGCACTCTGACCGCAAGCAGCGCAAAACCCATTGTCGTCGTGATGACCCGTACGGTCAGTGCATCAGGGTTGGACTGGGGAGTGTTGGCTGCAGCGGGGGTGTTAACCATAGTTCCCGGCCTGATTGTCGTCTGGTTCGTTCGCAACCACCTGGTCAAGGGTTTCGCCTTGGGAAGGGTGTGATGGGTCTCGAGTGGATGGCTTGGACGTTACCCAGCGCGTTGTTTTTTATCAGTATTGGCGTTGCTCTAACGTTGATGACGGTACTCGAAGTCTACTTTCCAACGATAAAGCGCCAAGGGTTTCTGCCGCTTGCGACCACGCGCGGCGACCGGTTCTTCATGAGTCTTCTCGGTAGTGCATTTATTCACGTGATCTGGCTTGCTGTCAGCGACTCACCGGTGCTCTGGGCGTCGGCACTCAGTGTGGGATACGGGGCGATCTTGTTACGCTGGGGATAGCGCGGTAAAAAAACGAACTAGCTGCAGCTGCGCAGGACCCTATACTGGCATCAAAAAGGGAGATTACGACCATGTCGAGTTCTGGGAAACTTGCGATCTGGCTGATAGGTGTAGCCTGGCTCGCCGGGTGTAGCGACGAATCCGTGCGTGAACCCTCAGCCGTGGTCGACTATGCAGCCAATGCCGAGCGCTGGATCGCAAGCGAGTTCCAGCCGTCGACGCTCTCGGTCGATGAACAACGCGCCGAGCTCGCCTGGTTTACGGCCGCCGCTGAGCCCTTGCGTGGCATGGAAGTCAGTGTTGTCTCCGAAACGTTGACCACCCACGCGTATGAGTCGCAGACGCTGACCAAAGCCTTCGCAGAGATCACGGGCATCAAAGTGGTGCACGATCTGATCCAGGAAGGAGATGTCATCGAGAACCTGCAAAAGCAGATGTTGTCAGGGGAGAATATTTATGACGCCTACATCAACGATTCCGATCTCATCGGTACCCATGCCCGCTACGGTTATGTGGTACCGCTGTCCGATTTTATGGTCGGTGACGGAGCGGACGTTACCTTGCCGACGCTGGACCTCGACGATTTCATCGGGATAAGTTTCACGACGGGGCCGGATGGCAAACTCTACCAGCTACCGGATCAGCAGTTCGCTAATCTCTACTGGTTTCGTTACGACTGGTTTCAGCGCCCGGAGCTCAAAGGTGCATTCAGCGAACGTTACGGTTATGAACTCGGCGTGCCGGTGAACTGGTCCGCCTACGAGGACATCGCCGAATTTTTCACCGAGCACGTGCAGACGATTGACGGTGAAAAAGTCTATGGCCACATGGACTATGGCAAAAAAGATCCATCCCTCGGTTGGCGCTTTACCGATGCCTGGTTGTCTATGGCCGGTACCGGCGACGCGGGGATTCCTAACGGCTTACCCGTGGACGAGTGGGGAATACGAGTCGAGGGTTGCCGACCGGTCGGCTCGTCGGTATCTCGTGGTGGGGCGGTGAATGGGCCGGCGGCAGTTTATGCCCTCACGAAGTACATCGACTGGCTGAAACGCTTCGCACCGCCGGAAGCTTCCGGTATGACCTTCTCCGAGGCAGGTAGCGTTCCTGCTCAAGGTCATATCGCACAACAGATCTTCTGGTACACCACCTTCACGGCAAACATGATCGAAGCAGGGCTTCCGGTAGTGAATGCCGATGGCACCCCGAAGTGGCGCATGGCGCCCTCTCCCCACGGTCCGTACTGGTCTGAAGGAATGAAACTCGGATACCAGGATGCGGGCTCGTGGACTTTTCTGAAAAGCACACCACTTGAGCGACGTAAGGCAGCGTGGCTTTACGCACAGTTTGTTGTCTCGAAGACGGTGTCGTTGAAGAAAACTCTGGTTGGCCTCACCCCGATACGGGATTCGGACTTGAGATCGGCAGCGATGACCCAAGCTGCGCCACGGCTTGGAGGGCTGGTGGAGTTTTATCGTAGCCCGGCTCGCACGGCCTGGACGCCAACCGGTACGAACGTGCCTGACTATCCGAAACTTTCCGCACTGTGGTGGCCGAACGTGGCCAATGCGGTCAGTGGTGAGGTGTCACCCCAGGAAGCGATGGATACGTTGGCACGCGAGCAAGACCGGATACTCGAGCGGCTGCAGCGCGCGGGGATACAGGGGGCGTGTGGACCGAAGCTGAATGCGGAGGAAGATCCGGCGGTGTGGCTGTCGCGGCCCGGCTCGCCGAAGGCGCGACTCGCCAACGAAAAGCCTCCGGGCCAAACGGTTCCTTACGATGAGTTGATTCAAGCCTGGCGCGAGGGTCGGGCAAGCTGAAACTCTACCAGCTATAGCGAACCTCTCCGCGGGCCAGGCGACGGTCCACTTCCTGCCAGGCTCGTTGTCGTGAGCAGTTCTCGTTGTGGTCGTCGTCCATCCACAGGGCGACGAGCTTGCGCTCCGAGTCTGTCTCGGCCAGGGCGATCAGTCTCTCTCTTACGGTTGTCACGATGTCGTTTCCTCTTCTATGCGTTCAGAGTTGGGCAAATTCATGCGCTCACCATTGGGTAACGCAGTTTGCTCAATAGGTTCAAAGTGATTCGCTAAAGGCGCAAGTACGGAGCTGCAAAGAGTCTCCCTGGCGCCTTCGAAGAACGTCCGGTCGAGCGGCTGAAATTCTCTCGAAGGTTGTCAACAGGCGTCCCGGTGGCGGCGTTTTCGCGGTTGAAACAGCTCAGCGGCGGGCGTTTAATGGTTTGCTATAGGGGGTGGGATTTTCATCGCCGGCGTGGCAAGTCCTGGGCAACAAAAGGTCGCGGTGTGGTTGTCAGCGATCACAACTGTCTGGCTGTGGGCGATTGAACCGATTCCCCCCAAGTCGTTACTCAACCGTCGGATGCACTAATTAGGAGTTATCCGCATGAGGAACATCAGGTAGCGCCACATGGTAGACAACGAACCGGTCCCTGACGCCGATATCGAGCTGGTTGCGCGCGTTGCAAGCGGCGATAAGCAGGCGTTTGAAACCCTGTTTACCGACTATGGTGAGCGGGTTTTCCGGTATGCGCACCGTCTGATCCACGATGTTCCCAAGGCGGAGGAGGTAACCAACGACGCGATGATTGAAGTATGGAAAAACGCGGCAAAGTTCGAAGGTAGATCCAAGGTATCCACCTGGATCCTCGGGATAACCCGGCACCTGGCGTTAAACGCCGTACGAGGCAAGAAGCTCGACACAGTAGACGTCGATTTGGCTCCCGAGATCGTTGACCCATCGGCAAGCGCCGAACGCGGT
>SMWK01000281.1 GCA_004356895.1 Gammaproteobacteria bacterium | reverse complement strand
GCGCCTTTTGATCTTTTCTTCTCAGCAGACAGCGAACGTGCGCGTGACCTGGTGACTTCCGGGCACGCATCGGGAGAGCCATTCACGTATGCACGAGGTCGTCTGGCTCTCTGGATGCCAGGAGGGATGCCAGGAGGGAAGGCAGCCAATCCGGAAACCGGCGTTGCTGGTCGCTTCGCTCTGGCGAATCCAAAGTTCGCCCCGTACGGACGTGCGGCCAGGGAGTGCCTGCAATCCATGATGTTGTGGGAACAAGCTGGAAAACGTGCCGTATACGGGAACAACATCAGTCAGACATATCACTTTATTGCCTCACGTGGCGTCCCGGCTGGCTTCATCGCGCTCTCTCAAGCTATTGCACAAAACCTACCCAGCTATGAGTTGTGGCTCGCCCCGACGTCTTGTCATCTGCCGATCGATCAGCAGGTAGTGGGACTACGCTCGACTAAACCAGAGGCCGTTAAGCGATTTCTGCAGTTCATCGCGGGTACAGAGGCACAGTCGATCATTGGGGCTCTTGGGTACCTAAGCCCGCTGGATGAACAGCCGTGAACGCAGATCTGTTGCAAAGCCTGGGCGTCACGCTGCTCCTGGCGGCGGTAACGACATTGATCCTGCTGCTCGTTGCACCACCGCTTGCCTGGTGGCTCGCTCGCACGCGACATCGTTCGAGACCCTTCTTCGAAGCGCTGGTCGCATTACCCTTGGTCCTGCCACCGACGGTCCTCGGCTTCTATCTACTTCTGGCCATGGCTGGAGATGGCGCCCTCGGTGCGCTGTGGACAATGTTAACCGGCCATTCCCTTGCATTTACGTTTACCGGACTGGTGGTCGGTTCCGTGATCTACTCGCTGCCGTTTGTCAGCCAGCCGCTGACCACGAGTTTTCGCAACACCGACGGGATGTTGCTCGATGCAGCGACGCTGCTCGGAACCTCACCAGTTGCGCGTTTCTTCCGCCTCGTCTTGCCGCTGCACCGCAGAGCCTTGATCGCCGCGGCAGTTCTTGGATTTGCCCACACGCTCGGCGAGTTTGGAATCGTACTGATGATCGGTGGCAACATCCCTGGGGAGACCCGTGTGTTGTCCATCCTGCTCTTCGATCAAGTAGAAACGTTGAACTATGCCGTCGCTCACACGACGGCATTAATCCTTTTAAGCATGTCTCTAGCAGCGCTCACGTTGACCTACAGCACATTGGGACGAAACCCGTGAGCCTTCTTGTCAGTGGGAAAATCGAGCGCTCGAGTGGCTATAACCTCAAGCTGGATCTCGAGCTACCGAACCATGGCGTGACCGCGATTGTCGGCGCATCAGGTTCCGGCAAAACCACTCTGCTGCGGGCAATCGCGGGCCTGGACTTTACGCCCGAGCTGTCAGTCAGCCTGGACGGCATATCGTGGCAGGATCAGTCCGTGTGTATGCCGGCGCATCTGCGGCCCGTCAGCATGGTTCAGCAACACGCAGGGCTCTTTCCCCATCTGACAGTTCTCGGAAATCTGCAGTTTCCAAAACGGCGCCGAGACGGGTATGCGCTGGACATGGAACAAGCCATCGAACGGTTTTCTCTTTCCTCTTTGCTGCACCGAAAACCCGCCTCGCTTTCCGGCGGCGAGCAGCAGCGGGTAGCGCTTGCGCGGGCGCTACTGGCACCTGCACGGCTCTGGCTGTTAGATGAACCATTGAGCTCACTGGATGTGCTTGCACGACGGGAACTTGCCCCGTTGCTCGCGAGCCTTTGTCAAGAGCTCGGGCAACCCGTGCTCTATGTAACGCACGCATTACACGAAGTCCTGCAGATTGCGGATTACATCGTTGTACTGGAAGACGGCAGGGCGGTGGCAGCCGGCAATCCCGACGAGGTCGGACGGCAGATCGACCATCCGATATCCGCCGAAATCGACGTAGGCGGCATACTTGCATGTGAATTCGACAGTTTCGATCCCGAACACAACTTGAGCCGCCTGAACCTCGGCTCGGAAGTTCTGTATGTCCGCGGCGATCTTGCCAGTCTCGGCCCCCGTATCCGGCTGCAGATTCCCGCACGTGCAATCAGTATCGCGAGAAGTGACACCGACCAATCCAGCATGTTGAACCGGCTGCCAGTCACTATTTCGGAGATAGGCGAGGCAAGCTCAGGCTCCGTGCTCATCACGCTGGATTGCGCGGGCCAGACTTTGTTTGCCCGCATCACCAGCCTCTCTGCAGAGCGATTAGACCTGCGTAGTGGTCTGGCGGTTTTTGCTTCGATCAAATCGGTGGCGTTAGATGCCCGAAACGACTGAACCTTCTTCATCCTCCTTACCTTATGCGGGATTTACCCCCGACGTCATTCTGCATGCACTCGAAACATGCGGTTTCGAGCCGACCGGTGGGTTATTTGAACTCAACAGTTACGAAAACCGCGTCTATCAGGTGGAACTAGAAGACGGCTCGTTTGTTGTCACCAAGTTCTACCGACCACAACGCTGGACCACCGAACAGATCGAAGAGGAACATGCCTTCACGGCGGAGCTGGCTGAACAGGAGCTTCCGGTAGTAACACCCCTGTGCAGGGACGGGAAGAGCCTGTTTGAATTCGAGGGATTTCGTTATGCGGTATATCCTCGCCAGGGAGGCCGTCCCCGAATTTGGAGATCGAGGAGAACATCAAGGTGCTGGCTCGCACACTGGCGCGCATCCACGCCGTCGGCAGCATCAAACCCTTCTCCCACCGACCGGTTTACAGCGTGGCACGTATGGGTGTCGACAGTCGCACCTTTCTCCTCGAAGCAAACTTCCTTCCGATAGAAATGGAAGAGGCATATGCCAGCACCACCGAACACCTATTAGAGCGCCTGGTGCCTGCCATGGACGGTATATCCACCAGTGGTCGAATTCATGGCGATTGCCACCTGGGCAACTTGCTGTGGCGCGACGAGGTACCGCACTTCGTCGATTTTGACGACTGCGTAAACGGTCCCCCGATTCAGGACTTGTGGATGCTCTTGTCGGGGGAACGCGAAGAACAGCAAAAGCAGCTGGGTACGATCCTCGATGCTTACGAGCAGTTTTACGAGTTCGACGCCACAAGCATTCGTCTCATCGAGCCGCTGCGCACATTGCGCATCATGTACCACGCCGCCTGGTTGGCCCGGCGCTGGGACGATCCGGCATTCCCCCGGGCCTTTCCCTGGTTCAACACCCAAAAGTACTGGGGCGAACATGTGCTGAATCTTCGTGAGCAAATGGCGGCGCTGGATGAACCACCGCTGGTGATTGGTTAAGTTTGAGGACAGGGTAAAAATTATCGGGTTAGCGTTTCGATGGGCGAAAGTCAATCTGACGGTTTTTACACTGAGCCGACACTTTCCGATTTACCGAGAATCGTTTCGCGATTGCGCAGCAAATTTCCATAACCTGCGAGCAGAAAAGGTCTTTCCGCCTCCGGACAAGCTCGCAAGCGTTCATCGAATGCTGCAGCGACATCAGGTAATTCGTCTACCGAGATTTTCAAAGCTACCTCGTGCAGCTCGGATGCGGCACGCACGTGCGTCGGGAACACCTTCATGCCTGCGATAATGGACCGATCTATTTCGTGTGCAAGGCTTTCGGCATCTTCGAACTCCCCGGTAACGGCAGGCGAGATGCACAGATGTACACGGCCTTTGTAACCAATGATTCCTGCGACGATGCTCTCGAGATCTTCGTTGGGCGGCTTGTCATATTCACCGTACTTTTCTGTGAGATACAGCTCATGGGCTTTGCGTTGATCACAAGGGTCAAGCTCATAGGAGACAGAAACCGGAATAACAGTCATCTTGTTTAGAATGTCACCAAAACTCTTCGTCTCTTTACGGTAAGCCAAAGCAATCATCTTCAACAAAGCGGGATCGGTTCTATCGATACCATCTTTGGCCCGCCCCTCCCGCTGTGCGATCCAGACCGATTCGCCCTCTTCCAGCGAATGACGGATGTAGCTCGACGTGCGCAACATCGCCTGGTACATCGCCCTCGCACCGGTAACGCTGCGTTCGACCACGAAGCTCTTGTTGAGCCGCATCAGGTCGGCTGCATAAACTTCGGTGAGCAGGTTATCGCCTACCGCGATACGGCAGGTACTGTGACCGGCGAGGTAGATAGTCAGATTCAGCAGGCTCGAATCCATCACGATATCTCGATGGTTGGAGATATACAGATAAGCAGCATCCGGCTCGATGCGATCCAGACCATCCACTGTGAGCTCGTGAATCGTGTCACGAACGATTCGTTCCATAAGCCGCGAAAGAAACAGTTGTACGTCTCGCACGGTGTAAAAATCGCGCGTCTTGTGCCGTAAATAGTAAGCAACGACGCTAGACACCAATCCGGGTAACAAGGCTTCTAAACGCGGAGCAAGAAATTTGGCCGCAGCATTCAAAAGTTTGGGGTCGCGTAACAACCTGGCAACGACATCACTTACTTCGTCGTCGTGATACGGCCGAATAGACTCGAAATCCTGCATGCGGGCACGTTAGCGGCTATTTTCAAGAAAACAAGAGCGGCAGCCCGACGCATCTGCCATCATTCTCTCAATCCTAAAGGAGGGGAATTTCATGGGTCTCGGAATCCGACCCTTCGAGAAAGGTCTGCAGGAACTCGGAAACGGCGGTTACGCATGGCTACAGCCCGATGGTGGGTGGGGTTGGTCCAATGCGGGCCTCATCGTAGACGGCGAAGAATCTCTCATAATTGACACACTGTTCGACAAGCCGCTTACTCGAGAAATGCTCAGTGCCATGTGCGCTGCAGAACCACTGGCCACAAAACAGTTCGATACGCTGGTGAACACCCATTCCAACGGCGATCACTGCAACGGCAACGAACTCGTGCATGGCGCTGACATCATCGCTTCAAAAGCATGCGCCGAAGAGCTTGCACGGGAGAACCCCGACAGGATGTTGCGGATGATGGAGCAAGCGCCGGAGATGGGAGAGGTCGGTGAATTTTTCATTTACTGCTTCGATGCCTTCGATTTCCGCGATATCAACCACACGCTCCCGACCCGGACTTTCGAAGGCGAACTGGATCTGACGGTGGGTGACAAGCTGGTTCATCTCAAACAGGTAGGTCCTGCACACACAGCTGGGGACATATTGGCTTACGTTCCGGCCGACCGCCTGATATTCACGGGCGATATCCTCTTCATTGAAGGGCATCCCATTCTCTGGGCGGGGCCGGTACAGAATTGGATCGATGCATGCGACTACATGCTCGGACTCGATGTCGAAACGATCGTGCCCGGCCACGGCCCCATCACCGACAAGAACGGTGTGCAGGCGATGAGGGGTTATCTCGTCTACGTACGCGACGAAGCTCGCAAACGATTCGACGCCGGCATGCCGGTATTCGAAGCAGCCCTCGACATCGCGCTCGACGACTACGACAGCTGGGGCGACGCCGAGCGAATCGTAGTGAACGTTGCGACTCTGTACAGGGAGTTTGCCGGGAATACAGAGCCCAACAACGTCACCGAGCTGTTTGCGCTCATGGCCAAGGTCCATAAATCGCAACGCCGATGATCGATCGATTCAAGGTCGTCTATCTGTGAGTGCAAACGGCTACGATATTCGCCTCGCAAAACACAGTGATCTCCCCCAGATCGTTGAGATTTACAACCACTACGTGGTGAACACCCATTTCACGTTCGACATCGATCCTTTCACCGTAGCCACGCGCAGCGGCTGGTGGGCGCAGTTCAATAACAAGCGATGCCAATGTTGGGTGATCACGGATGGAACCCTGGGAGGATACGCGTGCAGCACGCCCTTCAAGTCAAAACGCGCTTATGAAACATCAGTGGAAGTGAGCGTAT
>SMWK01000280.1 GCA_004356895.1 Gammaproteobacteria bacterium | reverse complement strand
GTTGAAGAATAAGTTCGGGGTCAAACTCATCGCTTCTTTTTTCTGTGCTGGATTATTCGCCGCCGTTGAGCTTGCTGCCGTTTGTTGAGCTCGTTGCGTTTTCCCGCATAAGGATTTTTTCCGGTTTTTAACTCCAGATGTACCGGATTACCAACCAGATCCAACGCTTCACGGAACCCGTTCTGGAGATAACGTCGATAGCTGACGGGTAGCGACTGCGTCTGATTTCCGTATATGGCGATCCTCGGTGGGTGCGCACCGATCTTGTGTGCATAACGCAACTTGATCGCTCGCCCACGCACCGACGGAGGCGAGTGGGCTTCCACCAGACCGTTGAGTAATCGCGTCAACACCGAGGTGCCGACGTCGAGTTCACCCGCTTTGAAGACACGATCTACCTCGCGCATGAGGTGCCCTACGCCAGTACCATGCAGCGCCGATATTTGCATGAAGGTAATCCACGGAGCGAATTTCAAACGCCGATCGAGTGTCCTGCGTACGGCATCGCGTTTATCATTTGTCAGGCCGTCCCACTTGTTCATCGCGACGATTACCCCGGCCCCGGCATCCACGGCGTAAGCTAAGATATGTAAATCCTGATCCACGACTCCCTCGCGGGCGTCCATCACCAGAATCACTACATGAGCTTCATCGATGGCCTGCAGTGTTTTGACTACCGAAAACTTTTCGACCACACCTTCAACACGACCCTTCCGGCGTACTCCAGCCGTGTCGATGAGCACATAGCTCTTTTTGTCCCGCACGAACGGAATCGCAATCGCATCGCGAGTAGTCCCCGGTTGGTCGTAAACGACCAGGCGCTCCTCACCCAGCAGGCGATTGCCGAGAGTCGATTTTCCCACGTTCGGCCTGCCAATGATCGCCATCCGCACTGCTCCTGCAGCTTCAGCCAACTCTGAGGTTTCGTCAGCTTGTTCTGGAATTAGATCCTGCAAACCTTCTGATAACGCACTCACCCCACGCCCATGCACCGCAGACACGTAGGCGACATGCGCGAACCCAAGGGTAGCGAATTCAGCCATTGCCTCGTCGCGGTTGGCCCCATCCATCTTGTTCACAACCAACATCACCGCGAGTTCCCGGCGCCGCAGAAGTGTCGCAATATCCTGGTCGATCGGAGTCAGACCTGCGCGACCGTCTACGAGGAAAAGTACGACGTTCGCTTCGTCGATAGCCAATTCCGCCTGATGCTCCAAAACACGGGAAAGGTCTCCGGCTTCGCCGAACAAGCCTCCGGTGTCGACTAGCGTGCACACCTGGCCTTCAATGGTCGCCCGTCCGTAGCGTCGGTCTCGCGTCAGGCCTGGCACGTCAGCAACCAGCGCATCACGTCTGTTGGTAAGCTTGTTAAACAGCGTCGATTTGCCTACGTTAGGCCGTCCGACCAGCGCCAGTACAGGGTACATCCCTACTTGACTTTTATCTCGAGAGCCTGCAGTGAACCCGAGTTGCCCAGCACATACAACAATCCGTCCGCTACCACCATATTGGAACGTAACCCTTTGCCATCGAGCTTCCGGCGGCCGAGAAACCGTCCATCACTCTGCGCCAGGATATGCAGGTACCCATCCGAGTCACCGACCGCGATGTAGTTACTGAACGCGATCGGGCTAGACAAACCTCGTCTGTAAAGACCTTTCTGGGTCCACACAACCTCTGCAGATTGTTTGTCTATGGCGATGACGGCATCGGTGTCATCAACCACGTAGATATGCCCGTAACTTTCGCCCAGATCCAGGTAGCTCGATAATTCCTTTTCCCACAACAGGGTGCCGTCGCTTCTCCGCAGCGCTTTCACGCGCCCTTGATACGCTGCGGCAAACAATATCGGGCCGCTGATCAACGGCGTGCTATCGACATCCACCATCCGGTCGAGCTCAGAACGTCCTTCCGGCAGCATCACAACATGTTCCCAGATCGGCTCACCATTGTCGGCACGAAGAGCGATTACTTTGCCGTTCGCGTATCCCGAATAAACGACTCCTCCATCGAACATCGGGGCGCTCGTGCCGCGTAAAGTCAGAATCGGCACTTGATTGTCGAAACTCCAGCGGATTTCTCCGGATTCATCCTCCAGCGCCAGCAGACGGCCATCGATGGTCTGGACAAATATCAAACCATCTCCTGCGGTCGGGCGCGATAGTACTTCGCTGCCAACGTCTGCGGTCCAAGCGATCGTGCCATCAGCCGCCGAAATCGCAAACACCACTCCAGCCGTCGTGCCGATGAATACATATCCGGCGCCAGAACCCACACCACCGCTGACGAAACTCGTATCCGTTCGATCGTAAAAATTGAGTCTGGCAAAAAACCCTTTATCCAGCGAAGCAAACTGAGTACGCCAAACGTTTTTGCCGGAAAATCGATCTCGGGCTTCTATCAACCCATATCCGTCAGCGACATACACCCGATCTGCCAGCACCAGCGGGTTGAGCTTCAGGTATTTGCTCCCCAGACCCTCGCCAATACCCGTCTTCCAGCTGCGCTCGATGCGAACTTCCTCATCAAACTTCACGAGCGGCGCAGGCTCCATAGGATCTTCGTCATCATCGCCGATGAAAGGCAGCCAGGAAAACCAACTACAACCAGAAACCAGCAACAGACTGGCAAAAAAGGTCAGCGTGTTACGCATCACCAACACCCGCCGTGTCTGCGACCTTCATCTCAAGCATGGGACGTACTTCACCTTTACTCAACTCCACCAGCGCGGCGCTGTATGCCTCATGCGCGAGTACCGTCTCACCCCGCGTTAGGTGAATGTCCCCCTTCAGCTCAGCCACATGGGAGCGGAAACCTTCCCCGCGTATGGCGCCGAGTACCGCTAACGCATCATCCGACCGATCACCCTGTTGCAGCACCCTTGCCAGGCGCAAACGAGCCACATCCGCGAGCAACGCATCGGGCGCCGCCGCCACGGCTCGCACAAGCAACGCTTCGGTAGTTGCAAAGTCCGCTTCCTCGGCCGCCGCGTGCGCACGATGTAAAAGCGTGAACACCTGGTAAGAGGTATCCGGGATTTGCGCGTCTATCGAAGCGGCCAACTGCTCCCGAACTTCGCCCTCGCTCGCTAAAAATTCCTCATACAGGGTCGAGGCGGATTCAATCTGCTCCGTACGGTAGCCATCATACCAACGCCACCCGATAACTCCGCCGATGACCAGGATCAAACCAACCACCAACCCAGTGCCGTTTTCTTCCCACCATGCCTTGAGCTTGGCAATCTGTTCTTCGTCTGTCAGATAGTCTGACACCGTGCCTCCTTAAGTGCCGCGAACCTGTATGGCTGCTACGGCGTGTTTTTGCAAAAACTCGATGAGCGCCTCAGGGGAAAAGGCTTGTTGTGCCGTTTCCTCGCGCAGGAACTTCACCGCTACCTGGCTTGTACGCACTTCCTCCTCGCCGATTAATATCGCCCAGGTAGCTCCACTGAGGTCGGCGCGTTTCAACTGGCTCTTCAATTTGCCACCGCCTGCGTGGAGGCGGATTCTGAGACCAGGCAACCCGCGACGCAATTGGTCTGTAACACGCATCGCCCAAACGACATCCGCCTCCGCCATGACGCAGACATAAACGTCCGCCGCAGCGGCGAAGTCGTCCGCCGCAGCGGCAAAGTTACCCTCAGTCCGATTATTCCCTTGCCGGTGCAGAGTTTTGTGCACCTCCTGGTAGAGAAGCACAACTCGATCCAGCCCCAGCGCGAACCCGGCCGCGGGTGTTGGACGGCCACCCAGACGCTCGACCAACCCGTCAAAACGTCCACCCGCACACACGGTACCCTGGGCACCCAGGGAAGTCGTTATCCACTCAAATACTGTATGAGTGTAGTAGTCGAGACCTCGAACCAGGCCCGGGTTTTCCCGATAAGATATGCCGAGTTGGTCAAGCCGCTCAATCAGCTCGCTGTAGTGGGCCCTGCCCTCGGCGTCGACAAATTCAGGTAGCTTTGGAGCGTCGCTCAACAGTGCCTGAGTGGCAGGGTCTTTGCTGTCCAGGATTCGTATCGGATTGTTGTCCAAACGCCGTTGACTGGCTTCATCGAGTTCGTTCTTGAGTGGCGTCAAATAGGCAACAAGTGCTTCTCGATATTCGGCACGAGCGGTCCCGCTGCCCAACGTGTTGATTTCCAATTCCACGTGTTCTTCGACACCGAGTGCCTGCCAAAAATCCCGTCCTATGAGAATCAGTTCGACATCCACATCCGGACCAGCAAAGCCGAAAGCCTCGGCGCCTATCTGGTAGAACTGGCGGTAGCGGCCTTTTTGTGGCCGTTCGTAGCGAAACATCGCTCCGGTGTAGAACACCCGTTGGGTTTGATTGAACAGCAAACCGTGCTGCTGCAAGGCCCGCACACAGCCAGCGGTGCCTTCCGGGCGCAATGTAAGGCTCTCACCATCCCGGTCTGCAAGGGTATACATTTCTTTTTCAACGATGTCGGTTGCTTCTCCAACCCCGCGACTGAACAGCTCCGTCGCTTCGAGCAACGGTAATTGAATTTCTTCGTATGCGTAGCTCAGAAGAACCCGCAGGAGGCGGTTTTCCACATAGTGCCAGCGTCGGGCATCTTCCGGCAGCACGTCGCGCATGCCTCGAACCGCCCGGACCATGTTATTGACCCAATACCAGGTTAGCGACGTTGTTGCGCGTATGTGGCGCAAGCACTACAGGTTCTCCGTTAAATGCCATACGCACACCAGGCGCGTAGCCAAGGAGAATTCTAAACGGGCCACCTCCGACAAGTTCCAGAGTTTGACCAGCGCGGCTGAGATCGCTGTACAAATTCTCACCAGTTGTCGACAGCACCTCCACCCAACACTCGTCTGAAAACTTGAACCATAAGCGATCGTCGCCTAGTGCACTTATGCGCTGTACAGAGCCGGGTGCATCCAACAAATCTGACTGCGTTTGCGAGTCGCGCACGCTGGGTTGCGTTGCCTCTACTGTATCCGGTTCGAGTGTTTCCTGCTTTTGGGAATCTTGCTTTTGTTTACGTGGCGGAACGTTTGAGGCTACCTGCTCTACAGTGCCCCCTGGAACGGTCATCGATTGCTCCGCCGGTTTCACCGCATCAGGCCGGAACAAAGGCCATAACGCGAGTAACACCAACCCGAACAAAACAAGTAAGACAACTCCACCGCCCCCAATGACCCGTTCGGGATACCTGCGAATCAAATCTTGCAGGGAATTGAGTGATGTATCTTCCCGTGTTGCATCGTCACGGTCTTCCACCAAGTAGCGGGCGACAAGCGGATCAGGATCAAGTTCCAACAACTTGGCATATGCACGAATATATCCGCGCGTAAAAACCGGCGCCGGCAAGTTCTCGTAGTCGTTGACCTCTATGGCTTCAACAGCGCGCAGAGATAAATTCAGCGCTTCCGCCACTTCCCGACAGGTAATTCCGAGTGACTCGCGCGCAGCACGCAGCGCGGCGCCCGGGCCTTCCGATACATCACCCACCACTACGTCGTTGTTTGAAAGTTCACTTGGGGGCTTCACACCTTTGAGCCTCCACAGAACTGGGATACAGGTTCCTGAGTACGAGTGAGTAGCTTGCAACCTGATCCGTTTCGCCGAATTCGCGGCCAAGTTTTATACCGAGACACAGACTGCGTGGATTTTGCCGTGACATGCTGCGAAAACCTTCGTAATAATTGCGTGCGGAATCGAAGTTTCCCTCTGAATAAGCGATATCAGCAAGCTCCAGGCTGCTGCGGGGTTGCCCAAAGTTGAGCCTCAGCGCCCGCGAGAAAGCTTCCTTTGCAGCGTCTTCCGTACCAACCTTCAGCTCTGTCAGACCAAGGTTCTCAAACGCCTGAGCGCGCCTGTGATACTCAGGGTTTCTAACAAGCTTACGCAACGGAACCAACGCCTCGTCATAACGACCTTGACCATAGAGAAACGTTCCGTAATTGTTCAATGCCTGAGGGTAATTGGGATCAATCTTCAGCGCCCGTTTCAGGTGATTTTCGGCGATCCCTGGTTCGTCCCCTCGCTCGCTCAAGACTGCGAGCAACACATGAGTTTCCGCAGATCGGGAGTCAATCTCCAGAGCGCGATGTAACGGCGGACGGGCGCGCGACCAATCCTGACTTTCCAAATAACCTCGCGCCAGATCGAGCTGCGCCTTCAACCGGATGTTATCTTCTGCCGGTGGCGGTAACCCTCCTGTGCTTTCCGTTATACATCCCGCAAGAAACACAACTAACAAAACAACCGAGACATTTCTCATGCAGCCTCCTGAGCCTTCACTCGCGCAAGGTAACGTTCCTGACGCTTGGTGCGATCTTCAACTCGCCCGACCAACTGACCACATGCCGCACCGATATCTTCACCTCGGGTCGTGCGCAACATCGTGGTATAACCCGCGTTGATCAGATAGGTCTGAAAATCGCGGATCTCCCGCCCGTGGGGCCGTTCATAGCCCGAAGCGGGAAACGGGTTGAAAGGTATCAAATTGATCTTGCAGCGAAGCACCTCTAGCAGCTTCGCAAGTTCTTTTGCATGCCCCAACGAATCGTTTACGCCGCGCATGAGCGTGTATTCTATAGTTAGCGTGCGCCTGTTTCCCAGACCCGACAGGTAATGGCGGCAAGCCTCCATGAGTTCGGCAATCGGATACTTTTTATTGATGGGAACCAGCTGGTCGCGCAACGCATCATTGGGTGCATGCAACGAAATAGCCAACGAAACATCGGTATGTTTGGCCAGCTCATAAATTCCAGGCACCACACCCGCGGTACTGACGGTAACTCGCCGTTTGGAGAGGCCGAACGCAAGATCATCCGTCATCAGATCGGTTGCAGCCAGTACTGCTTGGAGGTTGAGCAGCGGTTCGCCCATGCCCATCAACACGACGTTACTGACGTTCTCGCCTTTCTCGCGAAGCTCCCGTTCCGCGAGCCATACCTGGCCGATGATGTCGGCGGTGCTCAAGTTGCCGTTGAATCCCTGCTTGCCAGTCGCGCAGAAGCTGCAATCCAGCGTGCAACCGACTTGGGAAGAAACGCACAACGTATTACGCCCTCGGTCAGGAATGAGCACCGTCTCCACACAATTACCGTTGGCAACGCGAACCACCCATTTCGTGGTACCGTCGCGCGAAACCTGGCGCGTGACGACTTCGGGTAACCTGAGCGATGCGTGGTCCATAAGCCAGGCACGATGCGCTTTTGACACGTCCGTCATCGCAGCGAATTCGAGTTCCTGGCGATGATAGGCCCACTTCATGATTTGATGCGCTCGGTAACGCTTGGCAACCGCAGACTCGAAAAACACCTCGAGCGCAGACCGATTCAGATCAAATAAGTTAACGACGGGTCTGGGAGTGGACAAGTTCAGCTTCTCTGACAGATCTCTTCGGTGTCGAAAAAGTAGGCGACTTCTCGAGCGGCCGACTCTACAGAATCCGAACCATGTACAGCGTTTGCGTCGATGGACTCCGCGAAATCCGCTCGAATGGTCCCGGGTTCTGCTTCTTCGGGATTTGTCGCCCCCATGAGTTCCCGATTCACCGCAATGGCATTCTCGCCTTCCAGGACCTGGAGCACCACCGGACCCGACGTCATGTATGACACCAAGTCAGCAAAAAAAGATTTGTCTTCGTGTTCTGCATAAAAACCCTGAGCTTGCGCGGGGGTAAGGCGCAACATCTTGGCTGCCACAATCAGTAAACCGTTGGTTTCAAATCGCTTATAAATTTCTCCAATGATATTTCGTGCGACCGCGTCAGGCTTCACCATCGAAAACGTACGCTCAACTGCCATTCAATCAATTCTCCGAATCTTTCAGAAATCTCCAATTCGTACCTATGTGTTTGAAAAACCAGGAAATGGTACGGGTCGGCGGGCGCCGTATTATACGCATTTGGGCGCGAGATCAAATGCCGGGATCAGCGGAAATTTTATCGATCGATCAGCCGAAAGCCGTGCTGCGATCGCGCAGCCCGTTGACAACTTCTGCCACTCGGCCTGCGACGAAGTCGATGTCTTCTTCGGTATTGTATCGCCCTACGGTGAATCGCAAGGAAGCATGTGCCAGGTCCTCAGGCACCCCAAGCGCCTTGAGCACATAAGAAGGTTCGACGCTGGCCGATGTGCAAGCCGAACCGCTCGACACCGCCACATCATCCAGGCCGAGCAATAGAGTTTCCCCATCTACCCCACCAAAACCAACATTGAGGTTACCGGGCAAGCGTCGCACTTCGTCGCCATTGAGCACCGAGCCGGGCACTTGCTTGAGGTGAGACCAGAGGCGCTGACGAAGCTTGAGAATCCGTGCGTTTTCCTGCTCCATCTCACGGGTGAGGATCGCGCACGCCTCCCCCATCCCAACGATTTGATGGGTCGCCAGGGTACCGGAACGCATACCACGTTCATGTCCCCCACCATGAATGAGGGGACTCAACTTTACCGGAGGTTCGCGCCTGACATACAACACCCCGATTCCCTTTGGTCCATAAATCTTGTGGCCAGACAGGGAGATCATATCGATGGGCATCAACGCCACATCGATGGGTATCTTGCCGGCGCTTTGCGCGGCATCGACGTGCATGAGTACACCAGCGGCGCGGCAGATCTCGGCGATGCTCGCAACATCGTTTATGACGCCAATCTCGTTATTGACGTGCATGATCGTGACGAGCAGCGTATCGGGTCGAAGAGCAGCCGCCACCTGGCCAGGCCTGACAATCCCGTTGTCTTCGGGAATGAGGTAGGTTACTTCGAAGCCTTTACCTTCTAAATAGGCACAAGTATCGAGCACAGCCTTGTGCTCGATGGCACTCGTGACGATGTGTCGCTTGGTGGCTCCTTCGGCTACTCCTTTAATTGCGAGGTTATCGGACTCTGTCGCGCCGCTGGTCCAGACGATCTCGCGGGGATCGGCATTCAGGAGTTTGGCCACCTGGGTGCGGGCTTCCTCGACGGCTTCCTCGGCTTGCCAGCCGTAATAGTGCGACTTGGAGGCAGGGTTGCCGAAATTCCCTTCGGCCAGCAGACAGACGCTCATCTTCTGCGCAACCCGTGGATCTACTGGCGTGGTCGCCGAGTAATCCAGATAAACAACTTTGGCCATCAAAGCAGCCTGGCTTGTATCAGATTGTCCTGACGCTGGGCAATGCGTTTTACATTGTGTCCTTCAATCAGGCTCTTGATCGAGATACCTGCAAGAAATCCGTCAATTTCCTGGGAAAGTTCCGCCCACAAATCGTGAGTTAAACATTTAACGCCGTCCTGACAATCCGCGGAACCATGGCAGCGCGTAGCATCCACGCCTTCCCCCACAGCAAAGATAACGTCCGATATGCTGACCTCGGAGAAATCGCGATCAAGTTGATAACCCCCCCCGGGCCCACGGCAACTACGCAACAGACCAGCACGCTTGAGCCTGCTGACGAGTTGCTCGAGATAGGCGGCTGAGATGCCTTGCCGTGCGGCAATGTCGATCACGCTCACCGGACCTTCATTATGATGCAGAGCGATATCCAGCATCGCAGTGACAGCATATCGGCCTTTGGTTGTCAGCCGCATAATGGCTCCGCAGGACTCAAAGGCCAGCGAGTATGCAATACCCGACTAATTCGGTCCACTATTGCCCTGCAGCAGATGATTGAGCACTCCCCGCAGCATCTGCACCTCGGTCTCGTCGGGTTGGACGCGGTTGATCAGACGTCGCAGGCGCGTCAGCGATTGGCCCGGGTTTGCTGGATCGAGAAAACCACTTGTTATCAACACGCTTTCGAGGTGTGTCATCAGCCCTTCCACCTGCTGTGCCGTGGCGGGTGGGCGATCCCAGATATCCGGTTGCCCCCCCGGCTGATCGGAAAGAGGCTGATTAAGAAGGGCCTGTTTGAAAAGCTCGTAACATACGACTTGTACCGCCATGGCTAAATTCAATGACGGATAATCCGGATCGGCGGGAATCTGCAGGTGACAGTGACACTTCTGTAGCTCGGTGTTGGTCAAACCGTTGGCTTCGCGACCGAAGAGGATGGCCATGCGGCTGTCCGGGGTGCGGCTCTGCCGGGCAATGGCCTCCTCAGCGATTTCCTCGGCACTCTTCAATGGCCAGGGTATGCGTCGCTGCCGGGTACTGGTGCCAACCACCCAATGACAGTCGGCAATAGCGTCATCTAAAGAATCGTGTACGGTTACGGCCTCCAGCACGTCCTGAGCACCAGCCGCCCGCCACTCGGCCTGGGGATCCGGAAATCGTCGTGGGTTAACTACCGCCAACTCGGAAAGCCCCATCACTTTCAAGGCTCGTGCGGCGCCACCGATATTGCCTGGGTGGCTTGGTTCCACCAGCACCACGCGAATTCGATCGAGACCTTGCAATCTTGCTCCTCATCTACCAGTCAGGTGGGCATTGTCCGCCATTCCCTATGAGCAAGCACGTTGTTAGGATACGCGCCCATTTCGACAACTCGTTCAAGTATCAAGTATGCAGCCAATGGCCAACCTGGCATTGCGTGCGGCACGCCAAGCGGGGAAGATCATTCTGCGCGCCATGGACCGTATCGATCGCCTCGAGATTGAACAGAAGGGGCGAGGTGACTTTGTCTCCAACATCGATAAGGAGGCGGAATCGGCCATCATCGAGATTCTGCACAGTGCGTATCCGGAGCACGGGATTCTCGGCGAAGAACACGGCGAATCATTCTCATCCGACGAATATACCTGGGTGATCGATCCCCTGGATGGCACCACCAACTTTTTAAAGGGCATTCCTCACTTCTGTGTATCGATCGCGTTGATGAAAGGGCCGCAATTCGAACACGCGGTCATTGTGGATCCCGTTCGCAACGAGGAGTTCGTGGCAAGTCGCGGCTACGGAGCCCAGTTGAACGGCAAACGCATGCGGGTAAGTGCAATCGACAAACTTGCCAGTGCTTTGCTCAACACCGGTATCCCACCGGGATCTATCCCCAAACATCTGGACGCCTACATGGGCATGTTGAAGTCGTTCACCCGGGATTGCCAGGCACTGCGCCGATCAGGCTCCGCCGCTCTGGATCTCGCCTACGTTGCGGCGGGTCGCGCGGATGGTTTCTGGGAGATCGGTCTGAAATCCTGGGATATTGCCGCAGGTGTCTTATTGGTGCGCGAAGCCGGCGGCTTCGTCGGTGATCTCAACGGCGGCGACGACTTTTTCTCCACCGGCAACATTGTCGCCGCCAACCCCAAAGTTTTCAAAGCGATGGTGCAGAACATTCGCCCACACCTGACACCGGAGTTGAGTTCCAAGCGTTAGTGTCCTGGTCTTGCAAATCGCATGAGAAAAATGACTTCGCTTCTCCCGAATCCCCGCTCAAGGCATCTCCGGATCCACGGTCTCTTTCTCGGAAACCACTAGATCCTCGCGGGAAATATTCATCGCGATCAGAACGTTGGCTGCTACGTATATCGAAGAGTAGGTTCCAACCACCACACCAATGCTCAGTGCGGTGGCGAAACCGCGAATGCCTTCGCCACCGGCTATGAGCAACGCCGTGAGGACCATCAGCGTGGTCATCGACGTGACCAACGTGCGGCCAAGAGTTTGATTCAGCGACCTGTTGATGATCTCAATACTCGTCCCTTTGCGGATCTTGCGAAAGTTTTCACGAATACGATCCGAGACCACGATGGTGTCGTTCAACGAATATCCAATCACGGCGAGAATCGCCGCAAAAACCGGAAGGTCGAACGTCCACTGAAACAGCGCGAAGATACCAATAACGATCAGAACGTCGTGCACCAACGCAACAACCGCGCCAACGGAAAACTGCTTGGTGAAACGGAAAAAGATGTACACCATGACGACCCCGAGCGCGGCCAGTATCGCGAGCCCCGCATCATTAGTCAGTTCCTCGCCCACGGTCGGACCAACGTAGTTGTTCTGCCTCATCACAACGTCGCTATAGGTTTCGCGCAACGTGTTGAGAATTTCACCCCCCATATCGGCCTGCCGCGTATTGGGTTGAGGCGGCATACGAATCCGCAGATCCCGTTCGGTGCCAAAATACTGCACCACACCGTTATTAAACCCCGCACCTTCCAGAATCTGGCGAACGCTCTGAGGATCAATTGCCGTTGTGAATTCGACTTCCACCAAGGTTCCACCAGTAAAATCCAGGCCGCGATTGATACCCCGGACTCCGAGCAACAAGAGCGAAGCGAGCACGAGTACGACGGAAATCACCGCAGCGATCTTACGTTTACCCATAAAGTCGATATTCGGTGTCGTTGCACTCATATCCTGAGCTTCTCCAACGTGCGACCGCCATACATCAGGTTGACGAGCGCCCGAGTTCCCATGATGGCCGTGAACATCGATGTACAGATTCCAACGGCTAACGTCACTGCAAAACCTTTAACTGGACCACTTCCGATCGACAGCAGAATGATGGCGACAAAAAACGTCGTGATATTGGCGTCCATAATAGTGAGCAACGCTCGATCGAACCCCGTCTGTATGGCTTGTTGCGGAGAAAGTTCCCGGAGTTCTTCCTTAATGCGGGAAAAGATCAACACGTTTGCATCTACCGCCATACCTACGGTCAGTACGATACCGGCAAGACCCGGCATAGTGAGCGTCGCTCCCAGAACGGACATGACCGCAACGATCAATATCAGGTTTGCCGTGAGAGCAACGTTGGCCGCCAGACCGAATCCCTTGTAGTAAAAAAGCATGAACACGAGCACCAGAGCGAAGCCGACGACAATGGATTGCTGACCCTTCTCGATGTTTTCTTCACCGAGGCTGGCACCCACCGTACGCTCCTCGACAATGTACATGGGCGCAGCTAAAGCACCCGCACGCAGCAGCAATGCCAGATCACGCGCCTCTCCCAGTTCCAAACCGGTGATGCGAAAACGAAAGCCGAGAGCCGACTGGATGGTTGCGATGTTGATTACCCGATTATCCTCTACCGTGTAGGGCACGGTTTTCTCTACCCCGTCTTCTATAACCGTACGCGTCCTGACCTTGAGTTCCTTGAAGATAATGGCCATGGAATTACCGACGTTGTTTTTGGTGACCTCATTCATGTGCCGGCCCCCGTCGTTGTCGAGATTGATGCTCACCTGCGGCAACCCCGTGTCCTGGTCGTAACTCTGTTGGGCGTTGGTTACCTGGTCTCCTGTGACGATGTTGGCTTTCTCCAGTACCCGGCTTACCCCCTCATAAATGTAGGTTTCCGTTTGCGACGGCCGGGTTTGCGGACCAGCAACGAGCCGAAACTCTAGGTTCGCGAACTTGTTGATGATCTGCTTGGCTCTGGCGCTGTCCTGCAAGCCAGGCAGATCGAGCACGATTCGGGATCGTCCCAATCGCTGCACGAGGGGTTCCGAAACACCCAATTCATTGACGCGATTGCGCAGGCTCTGCAGGTTCTGCGAAATCGCAAAGTCCTCAAGCTCACGCACTTTATCTTCGAGCATCGTCAGTCTGAGGGCTGGCACGCCACCTACGTCACGGGAGAGTATTCGATAATCGACAAATTGATCGGCAATGAGGTCTTCTGCGACATCACGCGCTCCTTCGCTCTGGAAAGTAACGATGAGCTGTCGCCCATCTAATTCAATTCCCTCGTAGCGAACTCTGTTCTCCCGCATGAGATCGCGAATGCCCTCCTGATTGTTTTCCATGCGATCGCCGATGAACTTCTCCATATCCACCTGCAGCAGAAAGTGAATTCCACCTGACAGATCCAGGCCTAACGACATTGGTTTGGCGCCCAGGTCTTGTAGCCATTGGGGAGTGGTAGGTGCCCGATTCAAGGCCACGATGTAGTCGTCGGTTGTACCGAGTGCGCTCACCAATACGTCTTTGGCACGTAGCTGATCTTCGTCGCTTTCCACTCGAATCAGCAAAGAAGCACCGTCCAGACTCGACCCCTTTACGGAAATACCAGCATCCGAGAGCGCGCCAGTGGCCAGTTCGAGCAACTTCTGATCGACCGGTACCGAAGCAGACGTACCCTTTATCTGCAGCGCACTATCGGGTTGGTACAGGTTGGGTGCCGCGTAAATACACCCCAGCGTGATAACGAAGAGGATGAACAGATACCTCGCCGGTGACGAAGTATTGGGTGGCCTATGTGTTGCCTTTTTTAAACCCAGCAGACTCTCGCCAACGAGGCTGCTCGATTTAGCCACGGTCAGGAATCATCCAGAGACTTGAGCGTTCCCTTAGGCAAGGTGGCGCTCACAGCACTCTTCTGTACCCTGAGTTCCATGTTGGGGGCAACCTGGATCTTCAGGAAGTCATCTTCTACTTTTTTGATCTGCCCAACGAGACCACCAGATGTGACGACCTCATCTCCTTTCGACAGGCTGGTCATCAAAGTCTTATGTTCTTTGCGGCGTTTGCTCTGTGGACGCCACAGCAGAAAGTAGAAGATCAATACAAAGCCGCCCAGGAAAAGTATGTTTACAAATCCTGAATCTGCCGGTGCGCCAGCGCCGGCCGCGTAAGCGGTGGTTTCAAACAGACTCATAGTGGGAATTCCAATCTTTTTGTAGGGTCTCGATGAGGGTGCGGAATGTACCCGTTTCGATAGAGGCGCGCAAACGAGCCATAAGCCCATGGTAGTAGTGCAGGTTGTGCCGTGTCATAAGCATGCTGCCAAGCATCTCTCCACACCGATCCAGATGGTGAAGATAAGCGCAGGAGAAATTGGCACAGGTATAACAACTACAATCGGGGTCCAGAGGAACATCGGCCATGCGATGGCGCGCATTACGGATCTTGAGGGTCCCTCGGGAGGTGAAGGCATATCCATTGCGGGCGTTGCGAGTTGGTAACACACAATCGAACATGTCCACCCCGAGCGCTACCCCGCGCAGCAGATCCTGGGGCGTGCCAACACCCATCAGGTAGCGAGGTTGGTCCACCGGCATCATCGGGAGGATGCCGCACATGACCCGATCCATCTCTTCTTTTGATTCGCCGACGGACAACCCACCGATGGCATAACCGTCGAATTCCAAGGCCTCGAGACCGGTCAAACTCTCCTGGCGAACCTCGTCGTACATGCCTCCCTGAACGATTCCGAATAACAGGCTCTCGTTGTCGCCGTGGGCATCCCGGCAGCGTTCTGCCCACCTGAGCGACAGCGCCATGGAAGCCCGCACCGTTTCGATCGGTGCGGGATGAGGCGTACACTCATCGAACACCATCACCACGTCCGCACCCAGGTTGTGCTGTACCGCAATCGATCGTTCCGGTGTCAGCTCAACTCGATCCCCATTCACGGGAGAACGAAAGACCACACCCGCCTCGCCGATCTTCCCCAGCTCACCCAGGCTCCATACTTGAAAACCGCCACTGTCGGTGAGAATAGGCCCGCTCCACTGCATGAATTCGTGTAGTCCCCCAAGACGTTTGATCGTTTCATCCCCGGGTCGCAGCATGAGATGAAACGTATTGCCCAGCAGCATCTGCGTGCCAACTTCCTCGAGCGCCTTTGGTGTCATGGCTTTTACGGTGCCGTAGGTGCCACACGGCATAAAAACAGGGGTTTCCACGACACCATGCCTGGTTGTCAACCGACCCCGGCGAGCCGCGCCATCGGTGTCGAGCACATCAAACAACCATCATCTCCTCTAGACCGAACTAGCCTGGTGGTTCAGAAACATCGCATCTCCATAACTGAAGAATCTGTAGTTATCGGCAATTGCTTCTCTATATGCCGACATCACCCGCCCGGAGCCACCGAACGCACACACCAGCATGAGCAGCGTCGAAATCGGCAGGTGAAAGTTTGTCAGCAGTGCATCCACCGTTTTGAAGTGATACCCCGGCACAATGAACAAACTGGTCTCCCCCGTCCCGGCGTTAAGCATGCCATGTTCATCCGTTGCCGACTCCAAGGTGCGAACCACCGTAGTACCTACAGCCACGACCCGCCGCTTTCGGTTGTGGCAGGAAACGATGGCATCCACAACAGCCTGCGGGATGTTATATAGCTCACTATGCATGTAATGCTCCTCGAGCTTCTCGGTGCGAACCGGTTGAAAAGTACCGGCACCAACATGCAACGTGACTGCTGCTATCTCGACTCCGCCGGCTTCGAGCCTGGAAAACAACTCATCCGAAAAATGCAGTCCCGCGGTTGGCGCCGCAACCGCACCAGGCACGATCCCGTATACGGTCTGATACCGTTGCGCATCTTGCGCTTGTACGGGCCTGCGTACATAGGGCGGCAAAGGCACCTCACCGTACTGGGCCAATATCGCCTGGACACCCCCCGGAAATTCCAGCCGATAAAACTCTCCCTCACGGCCTAACACCCGAAGGTCGCAACCACCGAGATGGATCAACCGATTCGGCTTAAGGGGTTTGCTGACCCGAACCTGACAAAGGGCTTCATTTGTGTTCAGCAAGCGCTCTACGAGTATCTCTGCACCACCGCCGCTGTCTTTTCTACCACGTAGCCTTGCCTTGATTACCTCCGTATCGTTTACGACCAACAGGTCACCTTTCTGCAGCAGAGACGGTAAATCCGCGAATACGCGGTGCGCCGTGGTAGCGGTACGGATGTCCAACAGACGGCTTGCCGTACGCTCAGGCAGAGGAAATTGCGCAATCAGCGACGCGGGTAATTCATAGTCGAAATCGGAGCGCAACATTGGCTTTACCGACCAATGAAAGTTAAATGTTACGCAGTATTGTACGGACTTGCTATTGATCGATTTAGCAGGGGAACCGCAAATAAAAAGCCAGTCAACGGACCGGGTTAGTCGGACGAACGTGCCTTTATCACGTGCCCGGCGCTTCGATTCCAGGAATCACTGCGCTCTTTCCACCGTGCGAGGGCGATTTCGCCATACAGAATCCATCCAAAAATTGCACCCGGGATGATAGCTGCCAGACCAAGTTTGCCAGCGAACCCAGCATCTCCACTCACAGAAGCAAGTAACCAAGTGCCTGCACTAACCAGGCAGGCGATCCAGGACCCTTTCAGTACTACCCAACCAATGAGGCGAACATTATCCCAATAAATATAACCGACCAGAACGCAACCAATCGTAAGAATTCCGGTGATGGTATAGGCCATCGATTACTCCGTATTACCCAAACCGCGAAATTACTGCCACTCGTATAAAGTTAGTCGAATAATCCATCAGCGCGCAGCGGAGGCACGAATCTTGCCCATCTCGATTTAAAACAAGCCACATGATCCAATTCGACTTCAGGGAACGTTGCGAAAACGGGGACGTGCTCTGGAACCCGAACCGCGGGATGTGTAAGATTCAGCGCCCTCGCCTGATACCGTGCCTGGGTGGCGAAATTGGTAGACGCGCCAGACTCAAACTCTGGTATGGGCAACCATGTGAGAGTTCGAGTCTCTCCCCAGGCACCAATTAAATCAGTAGCTTACGGCATAGGCGTAAACCATCGATTTTCCGTCAAGGTCGGATGTAGGCATGTGACCTAGCAATGGATCGGAGAAGTGACTGTTAATCAGCGGGTCGCTGCAACGCGGTTGGCGGTTGAACCCAGCAGGCGGAGCCATTCCCCTAAGCAATTACAAGTAAGCGATCACTAACGCATTAGTGGTTTGGGTAGCTCCCTGGGTAACACCGACACAATTTGGAAATTTGGCAAGGCTATTGGATGTCTGCCCTAGGGAAATAGCCAATCTAGGGAGTGAAGGCTTAGATATATCCCGCACTGCAACAAATAGCGGACGCTAAAATCAGGATCGTTTTCATGCCTGAACGGCCACAAGCAGAATAATTGCTCTCGGCACTGATTCGTTTTTTTTCTTTCTCGCTAGCAGACGTCGGTCAGTTCCAGTCATTCGAGACAGGGTCCGGTATAGACACAATCGACCATGAATGACCTTTTCACGCGAGGCTGGCTCCCAACTAATCCTTCTGTCGAGCGCAATGTTATGATTCATCCTCCTTCGAAGGCGACAGGAAGTATGTCGGAAACACAACCCCTCGGGCACGAGACTCCGACGCAGCCGAGTCCAACAAGCGAAACAGATCGAATTCAGTCCCTGGATGTGTTGCGGGGATTTGCACTTCTTGGAATTCTACTGCTGAACATTCTCGGTTTCGGATTCCATTCCAGCGGTTATTTCAATCCGCTCGTGGGAACAGGTGAAAGTACCGCGCTCAACCTCGGCGTCTGGGCAACGGTCGACGTGCTTTTCGAAGGGGCCATGAGATGCCTTTTCTCGATGCTCTTCGGGGCTGGGGTAGTGCTGTTCGCAAAAACGAAAGCAGGATCCCTGCACTACAAGCGAAATTTCTGGCTCGTAGTTATTGGCCTTTTTGATGGTTTTATTTTGTTGTGGAACGGCGACATCCTGATCACCTATGCGCTTGCCGGTGCACTGCTGTATGTCGTGAGAGGCAGCTCGCCAAAACGATTGCTCATCGCAGCTATCGTTTTGATCGTGGCTATGTCGGCGATGAACGCTACCATGTCTGCCGGGCTCGCCCTGGGTCGTGAAGCCTCCGAATTCATCGCGACCGCGAAGTCCGACGAAACCATCACCTCCGGCGCTCGCCAGGTGGCAGCGGTATGGGAGGACTTTGAAGCCGACTACAACTCTCCCGATATGGAAGTACAACTCGCCACCCGCAGAGCAAGTTACAGCAGCGCATTCAACTACAACGCGGGTGTTATGGCAGAGGTGCTCGTCTTCACAATACCCGTGATTCTGTTCTGGGATGCGCTGGCAATGATGTTGCTCGGCATGGCGCTGTACAAATGGAACGTTCTGAACGCATCTCGATCCGTCAGTTTCTACGTTCGTTTGATGGCGAGCGGTTTCGCCGTAGGATTCGCCACCAACATCTATGAGGTTTCGCGGGGATTCGGTTCAGATTTCGAGGTTCTGTCCGTATTCGGGTACATGCAGCCGACCTACCATGTGGGACGTCTGGGCATGGCGGCGGGGTACCTGGGTCTGGTCATGCTGATTTGCAAATTTGCTTGGTTGCCTTCGACAAGAATGAGACTCGCTGCCGTCGGACGCATGGCATTGACCAACTATCTCACGCATTCCCTCATTGCTCTCGTCATTTTCTCCGGTGCTGGGTTTGCGCTTGTGGGAACGCTCGAGCGCTGGATGCTCTACGTCGTGGTGTTGGGTATCTGGATTTTCCAGCTGTTCTTCAGCCCTTGGTGGCTCGCACGGTATCGCTTTGGACCTTTGGAATGGATGTGGCGGGCTCTGACGTACGGTAGCTGGCCCAACTTACGCCGTTAACGAAATACCCCACCCTACGGACTAACCTCACTGAGATCCTACGTGGAAAGCGGCCGTAATATCCCAGGCTTTCAAGATCGAAATCGGCCACTTTCTGACATTCGCTCTTGCAGGTCGCGGTCGAAAAATTCACCATCAGTACGCGATGGCTTTAGGGTTCGTTCTCTCATTGCATTTGACTTGAGCTGAAACGATGGAAACGATAATTCTCAAAAACGTCAGATCGGACCCTGACTACAGTCATGTACCGGCAGAGCAGCTAGAAAGGTATAAAGCGCGGCTCGACAATGAAAAAAAAAGAACGGACGAATGGAGAGCTAAAAACTTGCCGGAAGCAGCGCAAAAACGCGCTAGTAGGATAGCGAGCATGGAGAAAAACGGGTTTGTTATTGTAGATGATAGAGAAGCCTCCTCTAACGCAATCGGTGGGGCGCCATTCTCACAAACTTTGGAAGAAGTTTATCCCACGCTTGGATATATCCCGATGTCGTTCTCAGCCACACCCTTTGAAGGCCATTTGCAGGGCGTCTTTTCCGTGGCTGCAGAAAGTAGCCAGTCTCATCAAGCAGCATATAAATTTGACATACCTGGTCTCGGTGTCGTGTATCTCAGTGAATTCAGCTACTCAACTTCATCTCAAACAATGTACTTCGAGGTGGAGCGTCCGTTTGGAAATATTTCTGTTAGCGGGGATGTTGGCGGTACTTTGGAAGTGATAAAGAACGAAGCTGGTGACCGTGGCAAAACTTTGGTTCGCGCTGCAGTTGGTGGCAAATTCTTCGAACTTT
>SMWK01000279.1 GCA_004356895.1 Gammaproteobacteria bacterium | reverse complement strand
GATGGCCGCAACAAACGCAGCCTCGCCCTGGATCTGAAGTCATCAGAGGGAATGACGGTATTGCGCAAACTCATTGAACGCTGTGATGTATACGTCACCAACCAACCACTGCCTGTCCGGCGAAGTCTGTGCCTCACCTATGCCGATATCCAGCCGCTCAATCCGCAGATGATTTACGCATCCCTCACCGCCTATGGCGAGGCGGGACCCGACAGCGATGCGAAAGGATTTGATCTGGTGGCGTATTGGGCACGCAGTGGGCTCATGGATCTGGTGCGCAGCGGCACTTCAGTACCCGCACAATCGTTACCCGGAATGGGTGATCACCCGACAGCCGTTGCGCTCTATGCCGGAATTATGACGGCACTTTTACATCGCGAACGCACAGGCGAGGGCTCGATGGTTCATACCTCGCTACTTGCCAACGGTCTGTGGTCGGCATCCTGTATTGCTCAAGGTGCGCTCGCGGGTGGTGATATGGCGCAGTATCGCGCGCGCACTGCCACTTCCGGGATACTGCACAAAGTTTATCCCACACGGGATGGACGATTTTTGCAGTTCACGATGGTGCGTTCTGAAGAAGAACTAGAGCGCTTGCTAATCGTCGTCGGGCTCGATGAGCTGTTTGTCGACGAACGATTTACCACGCCAGAGATGCGCTATGAACATCGCGCGGCGTTGTCTGCGCTCATTGCCGAGAAGCTCGTTCTCGAGGACTCGGACGAGTGGCTGACCCGATTTGCCGATATGCAGATAGCCGTAAACCGAGTTCAAATGGTCGAAGAGACGGTGCTGAGCGAGCAGCTTATCGTGAACGAGATGGTGGTGCCCCCGGTGGATGATGGTATGGACCTAGGATTGATCATCAATCATCCTGTGAAGATCGACAAAGTGGCGCAAGTGGGACCCAAGCGCGCGCCGAATCTTGGCGAACATTCTCGAGAGATTCTGGAGGAGCTCGGCTACACCCAGGATAAGATTCAATTGCTTTTCGATAATGGCGTCATTGCTGATACACGAATTGAGGATGATTAGGGAGTAATACATGGTTTCTACGGACCTTTTTGATTTGACGGATAAGGTGGCGGTGCTGACGGGTGCATCCAAGGGGATGGGCAAGGCGATGGCGGAAGGCCTTGCCGAGCACGGCGCAAAGGTGATGATCTCGAGTCGTAAGCTGGATCAATGCGAGGCAGCAGCGAAGGAGATCAACGAAAAGTGCGGAGAAGAGCGTGTATATGCTGTGTCATGTAATGCCGGCTACAAAGAGCAACTCCAGGCGTTGGTTGACGCGACGCATGACAAGCTCGGCCTGATCGACATTCTCATCTGTAATGCTGGAGTGAATCCCTTCTATGGCTCGATGTCGGAACTTCCCGATGAGGCGTTCGACAAGATCCTGTCGACCAATGTGAAAGCCGTACACTGGATGTGTCAAATGGTGGCGCCAGACATGGTTGAGAAAGGTGCGGGAACCATCACGGTGACGGCAAGCACCGGGGCGTTTCACCCCACCGAAGTTTTGGGTGCTTACAACATCTCCAAGCTTGCGGACATCGCGTTGGTGCGAAATCTGGCGTTGGAGCTTGGCCCCAAAGGCGTGCGGGTGAATGCAATTTGCCCCGGGCTCATCAGGACGGATTTTGCCCGGGCACTGTGGGATAACCCGGAAGCGGAGAAGCGGGCTAACGAGCAGATTCCGTTGCGGCGCTTGGGCGTGGCGGACGACTTCAAGGGTATAGCCGTTTACCTGGCATCTGAGGCCAGTGCCTATATGACGGGGCAAGCCATCACCCTGTGCGGTGGTTCGCACATGTGGTCTTAACCAGCGTGAAGTTACTTGGCGCACCCGAGAAGGAGTGGATTGATGCAAATTGAAGACTGGCCTTCGGCGAAAACCACGCCGGCTTTGTACCGGGAACTGAAAGAGCTCGATTTGCTGGAGCATATCGCAGAGCTTGAAGCCTTCGGTTATACGGTACTGCCACCAGATACGGTCGGACCACCCGAACAACACGAGGCGGTCAAACAAGCGGTTCTTTCGTTGGTCAGTAAACGCAAAGGTTGTGCCCCTGAAGATTTAGAGGCGCTTTTCAGCGAAAGCCAGGAACTTTTTCGATTCGTTTTGTGGGACAACCCCATATTTGAAAAGTTGGTGCTGAATCCCGCAGCCCTCGGGCTTATCCAATGGATGGGCGGTACGGACTGCATATTGAGCTTGTGTAACGCCTGGATAAAAGGCAAAGGCTCAGCACGCACCAGTGTCCACGCGGATTGGGCGCAATTCGATATGCCCAGCATGGCGGTGGAAACCTATGGGGCGAACTTCAACTACGTCTTAACGGACTACTCCAAGGAAGATGGTGGCTTGGCGTTTGTTCCCGGGAGCCATCGCTGGCGGCGCCTTCCTGCGATCGAAGAAGTCGAACACTGGAACGAGAATGCAGTAGCCGTTGAGGCGAACGCAGGCTCCATGGTGATCTGGGGTGACCATACCTGGCACGGCTCTTATCCAAAAAACACCGAGGGTTTGCGAATAATGGTGCTCGGTATGTACAACCGGGCTCACATGCAAACTCAGGAAGCCTATAAAGAAACAGCGACGGCTGAAGCGTTAGCTCGTAATCCATTGCGGTTTACCCGCTTGATGAATACTTATCATGCCTTTCCCTGGGGCAAAAACGGTGCTGACTACAAACGCATCATGAAAGGTCCCCAGGGGTATTTGAGTTTGTTTGATACCCAACCATCCGGCGATAGGGTACGAGAGCGGCCGGAATACGACTATCACACTTACGACCAGTCGGTTGGAGAGGCGGTGAAAGCCTCCATGAGTGGCAAGCCAGTTAATTTTATCGATCACTACAAAGGGCGTCCCGGCCGCGCCGGGACTCGAAAGTCCTGATCCCGAAATGAGTTCGGTCAACAGATAAATAGGAGAGAGAAATGCAATTTGGTGTTCAAGTGAACGTGTACCGGACCAGTTGGGAAGCCGTTCGTTCTACGGTTGCAGCAATGGAGGCAGGCGATTGGGACAGCGTCTGGTTTGCCGATCACTTTATTCCACCCGGGGCCGACCACGAGCAGGAATCCCTTACGGCGTTCGAAGGGTTGTCGGCTATTGCAACCGTTGCTGGTATGACGAAAAAGTTACGCCTTGGCAACCTGGTTCTCGGCAACACCTACCGCAATCCGGCTCATCTCGCCAAGCTTGCTGGAACGATCGATACTATGAGCGAGGGCCGCTTCACCCTGGCTATCGGAGCGGGCTGGTATCAGCGCGAACACGAGGCATATGGTTGGGATTTTCCGTCCATGAAAGAGCGTCAGGACCGTTTTGAAGAAGCCTGCCAACTCATCCGCCAGTTGATCAGAAGTGAGGAACCGGTGGACTTCAAAGGCAGATATTACCAACTGGATCAGGCGCGACTGTCACCCGCAAGTCATGGCAAACCGATTCCCATCATGGTGGGCGGGACGGGCGAAAAGCGCACGTTGCGTACTCTGGCAAGATACGGTGACATCATGAACCTGGATGGCTGGGCCGGTGGCGGCATGGCTCTGGAGTATTATCAGCACAAAGCCAGTGTATTGGAAAAACACTGCGAGGCGGCCGACAGAGACCCCGCTGAAATCAAACGCACACTCCTGATGCCTTGTTATCTTACGGAAGACAAAGAACTGATTGAGCGATCCGTAAAAAGGTTGGGGCCGGGAACTGTTGCGGGTTCAAAGCAGTACGTGATCGACCGGATTGGTGAGTTCCAGAATGCCGGGATCGCCGAGATCATGTTTGGCGCTATTCCTTCAGGCGACATCGACCGTTTGCGGCAGTTTGAAGAAGAAATTGTGAGTGCTTTCCGCTAGGGCGTTGAGACTGATTTCGAATCGATCATGGCGGCACAGGTTTTTTGAAATTCTCTGTCCATACCAGGCTCAGCCCGTAGACAACGATGAACATCACCACGTTGCCAACAAAACCGGTGTAGTAAAGGTCGAACGGGTAGGCCGATGAAGATGGCAATAAGCCGTTAGCACTCAACACAGTCCAGCTCGTAAACAACATCGTGCCCGCAATACCGCCCAGTACATGACGCGCGTCTCCACGGCGGCTGAAAAAACCGATGAGGTAGATGCTGAGCAAGCCACCGCCCAGAAGCGAGGTCAAGATTGTGGCCGTATCCTGCAGAGTTTTTGTATCCGTTTTCATCAGCACAATCGCTCCACCCATCATCAACACCGACACAGCGAGAGCGATGATTTGCGCCAACCGTAAGTAGTGGGCTTCCGATGCACGAGTTTGTAGATGGCGCCGGTAAATGTCCGTGATCGAGACCGTCGAAATTGCGTTGATGCTGGAATCCAACGATGACATCGCAGCAGCTAGTACTGCTGAGAGAATCAGACCGACGAGACCAGGTGGCAGGTAGGCGGCTACGAAAAACGGCAGAATTTCTTCGGCCTTGCGTGCACCATTGAGAGCTTCGGTTGCAACAGGCGCCGGAAAAACCTGAAAAAAGACGTACAGAGCAGTACCAAGAAACATGAAAAACGCCCATGTGGGCACACTGATCGCAGCGCAGATGAACATGGCTTTGCGCGCTTCCGCAGCGCTTCTCGATGCGCAGAATCGCTGCACCGTGTTCTGGTTGCTGGAGTATTCGGTCAGCCAGCTAACGAGTCCGATCAGCAACATCATGGTTGCGGTCTTACTGAAAAGTGTCACGTCCCAGTTAACAGGGACCAGCTCTCCTGCACGTAACTCGGCGAAAGCCAGTTTGCCATCGGTAATAGCGACATCAAGCAGTTGGGTAAACCCACCGGGTAGTGCCAGAAGTATGACGAACATACACACGAGACCCCCTGCCAGGAGTACGATGGTTTGAATGACGTCGGTCCAAACCACTGCACTGAAACCACCCAGTATCGTGTACGCGGCTACCACCCCTCCGCCGATAACAATACACCAGACGGCACCGAACCCAGTGATTTCCTGCAGCACCAATGAAATCAGATAGAGAATCAGACTGACCCGTACCAATTGCGCGACGATAAAGGCGATCGCACCGTACAGACGGATCGACGGGCCAAAACGTTCCTCGAAGAATTCGGAGGCCGCAGTGGTGTTGGCGCGCCGGAAGAAAGGTAGAAAGAAGTACGCGGCGATCACCACGGCGACAGGCAACATCAGGTTAGGTAGAAATCTGAGCCAGGCGGTTTTGAACGCATCTCCTGGATAGGCAAGAAAGGTAATTGAGCTGATAGAGGTGCCCACCATACTTATGCCGATCACCCAACCTTTGAAGCGCCGACCTCCGAGAAAATACTCTTCGGTGTCCACGTTCTTCCGGGAAAACCATGCGCCCATAGCGAACAAGCCGCCGAAGTAGGTCACCAGCACGCCAACGTCGATCCAGTGCACTGTGGTTCACTGTGAGTTTGTAAACGGAGGGGAAGTATAACGACTGGATTACTGAGTACGGGCGCAGAGACGATTGACTGGCGGATATATCTGAGGTGTTACTATGTTTCCACACTGCTAGTCAATTAATTGAGGGAGAAACGACATGGCCATCACGGGTTTTGATCATGTAGTGGTTCGGGTAAAAGATTTTGACGAGGGAGTTGCAACCTACCGGGATGTCTTGGGGCTGGAGTTCGAGCGTTTCGCCGAATCAGAAGCACTAGGAATCAAACAAGCCTTCTTTCAGTTACCTGACGGCGGATTTCTTGAAGTGGTCGCACCAACCAATGCTGAATCGGCTGTTGGTCGAGCGATAGAAAGCCGAGGGGAGGGCATTCACACGTTTGCGATGGCGGTTGATGATCTTGACAAGACGGTTGCCAGCCTCAAGGAAGGAGGCGCTCGACTGATTGGCGAAGGCGGACCGCAAGTTTTTGTGCATCCCAAGTCGACACACGGGGTTTTGATACAGCTTTCTGAAAAGAAATAGCTGGGTAGACTCGGGCGCTCAGTTCGGGGGAAACTGATGGCCGATCGACCACTACCAGCCTACGACGGGGATGAGTCTTACCTTTTCGTGAGTTATTCGCACGAAGACGACGACCTTGTTTATGCCGAGATCCGCTGGCTACAAGATCAAGGTTTCAATCCTACGCGTCTACCAACGAAGGCGGAATCCGGCTCAGTTTAGCGTTGGTACGCCTAAAGCTTGCAGATTGTTTACCAAATCTGTACCGGCGTTACGCGGATTGACGTCTTTGTCGATCATTTGAATCACCCCATCAGGATCGATGTAATACGTCCACCGATTAGGGAACCCATGACTCGCGATGACGCCGTACGCGTTACACATTTCTTTGCTGGGATCGGAGAGAATCGGGAAGCTGGCTTCGTTTTTCTCCGCGAACCCGCGATTATCTTCTGGTGAGTCTGCACTCGCCATGAAATAGATTACGTCGTAGTTTCTGATTTCCCGGTCGCTGTCACGCAGCGCCTTACATTCCATGGTTCAGCCGCCGGTGAAGGCTTTCGGAAAAAATGCGATAACGACATGTTTACCGCGTAGTTCTGACAACGTGTATTGTTTACCATCAGACCCGGGCAGCGTCCAGTCGGGAGCCAGGTCACCAACACCAGGAGCGGCACTCACAAAGTTTGCAAACAGCAGAGAAATAATACACAGGATTGTACGTCTAGGCATCAGATCGACCCTCGATGAATCAAGCCGTCATTATACATGATACATAGTATCGAATATTTACGAATGAGCTTCGAACTCCAAGACCGATTGCATTGATGCGGCGGAGCTGGTTGAGTTTTACGCGAACAGATGAAGGCCTGCGTTACTCGCAAGGAGGCTTATACTAACCAACCAGGATCAACTTGAGATCGGGCATGCGGGGCATCTTGGCTATTGGCGCTGTCGTTCTGACGCTCATTGCAGTCGGCGTGTACGGCTGTGGTCGCGCCCAGGTGGATGGTTCCGTTATCGACCATGCCTACCTCGTGCTGCAGCTCTTCGTCCTGGAGGGAGAATGGACTCTAGCTCTTCGTCCGCTGCCAGCTGAGTTGGAGTTCGTCCGGTTTGCGGCACCCTTGACCACGTTCGGATC
>SMWK01000278.1 GCA_004356895.1 Gammaproteobacteria bacterium | reverse complement strand
GAACTGCGTAGCGCCGACTATTACGACAAGGTCGGCCAGGCTTTTGCAGTGTTGCTTCCCATCAAATCGGTTGGCGTGGTAGGTGATGCCCGCCGGTATGCGGATGTGATCGCGCTGCGTGCTGTAGAGACGACGGATTATATGACTGCTCGCTGGGCGCACCTGCCGTATGAGTTGATCGAGCGTATCTCCAACCGAATTATTAATGAGATACCCGGCGTGTCGCGGGTTGTCTACGACGTGTCGAACAAACCGCCTGCAACGATCGAATGGGAATGACACCGGTAGACGCTAGTACTGCTGCTCTCGTTCATGAGCAATGGATGTGCCTGGCACTCGAACTTGCAGCCGAGGCGGCAGATGTCAATGAGGTACCGGTTGGTGCGGTGGTCGTCGCCGACGGCACACTCATCGGGCGCGGTTTTAATCAGCCGATCGGCAATTGCGACCCCACTGCACATGCAGAAATGGTCGCGATGAGGGACGCAGCTGCTCACATAGGCAATTACCGGCTCACCGGCTCGACGCTTTACGTTACCGTTGAGCCCTGCAACATGTGTGCAGGCGCGCTGATACATGCGCGCATCGAGATGTTGGTTTTTGGTGCGTTGGAGCCGCGTTCCGGGGCAATCCAGAGCATCGCACGAGTACTCGAGAACCCGTCGATTAATCATCGGCCGCTGGTGGTGGCTGGCGTGTTGGCTGATGAGAGTGCGGAATTGTTGCAACATTTCTTTCAAGCAAAGAGAGTTTGATGACCGACATCCTGCGGCTGAAGGGACCACCGGCACTGTCTGCGTTTCGCCTTGGTAAAATCCGCCAATCGTTATCCTTTAATACAGAGTGCCTGTATGCCGAGTACGTGCACATTCTGCATCTGGCACGGCCCCTTGATGATGCGGAGCTGATCAGAGCCGAAGCGTTGTTGCACTACGGGCCTCTTACCGCATTGCCACAGCTCGAGGGTGAGCTTAGAGCGACGGTTGTTCCTCGCCAGGGCACCATCTCGCCGTGGTCGAGCAAAGCGACGGACATCTTTCGAATATGCGGTCTCACGCCCGTACTGCGTGTCGAGCGAGGTGTGCGTTGGTACATGGATGTTGGGATAGACGAGCTCGAGATGACGTGTTTATACGACCGGATGACCGAGCGCTTGATCGTCGATGAGCAGTTCGAAGTTGTTTTTACCCAACTCATCCCCGCACCTTTATCCCGGATCGCCCTGATGAGAGACGGGTCTCGAGCACTCGAACGGGCGAATACTGAGCTTGGCCTGGCGCTTTCCAGCGACGAGATCGACTATCTGGCCGGAGCTTACTCGGAGCTCCAGCGCGATCCGACTGACGTGGAACTCATGATGTTCGCCCAGGCGAACTCGGAACACTGTCGTCACAAAATTTTTAATGCCAGCTGGCAGATCGACGGGCAACCCCAGCCAAGCTCGCTGTTCGGGATGATTCGTAACACGTTCCGGCAAATTAACGGTGCAGGCATCCTGAGTGCTTATGCGGACAACGCCGCAGTTATCGAAGGCCCGCGCGCCGATAAGTTCAGCCTCGACCCGGTCACCCACGCCTACGGTTATCAAACCGACTACATCGACATCCTCATGAAGGTAGAGACCCACAATCATCCGACGGCGATCGCCCCCTACCCGGGGGCAGCGACAGGTTCCGGCGGTGAGATCCGCGATGAAGGCGCCGTAGGACGTGGTTCGAAGCCAAAAGCCGGTTTGACGGGATTCACCACCAGCCACCTGAACATCAAGGGTTTCGAGCAACCCTGGGAGCTGAACACACCCAAACCCGAGCGCATCGTCAGCGCATTGGACATCATGCTGGAAGGTCCCATTGGCGCGGCAGGATTTAACAATGAATTTGGACGTCCGGCGTTGTGTGGCTATTTTCGGACCTTCGAGGTGCGCGATGACACCCACGAAGGACGGGTGTTCGGGTATCACAAGCCGGTCATGATTGCCGGTGGTATCGGTAACATCCGCCGAGAGAACGTTCAGGCAAAAAACTTTCCCTCGGACACGCGGCTGATCGTGCTTGGTGGGCCGGCAATGCTGATCGGCCTCGGGGGTGGTGCGGCATCGAGCATGGCGTCAGGTGAGAGTTCTTCGGATCTCGACTTCGCTTCTGTGCAGCGCGACAGCGCAGAGATGGAGAGGCGCTGCCAGGAAGTGATCGACGCCTGCTGTGCGCTGGGGGAGAAAAATCCCATTTTGCTTATTCACGACGTCGGTGCTGGTGGCCTTTCCAACGCGCTACCGGAACTGGTTAATGATGCCAACGTGGGTGGACGGTTCCAGCTCCGATCCGTGCCTAATGCTGACCCAGGTATGACGCCACTGGAGATATGGTGCAACGAGGCCCAGGAACGATACGTCATGGGAGTGGCCGGTGGGCAGTTAGATCAATTCGCAGCGATCTGCCGGCGCGAACGGTGCCCGTATGCGGTTGTGGGGAAAGCAACGTCCGCACTTGATCTGATTGTCGAAGATGAAGAGTTTAACGATGTGCCGGTAAATCTGCCCTTGTCGGTGTTGTTCGGCAAACCACCGAAAATGGAGCGGAGTTTCAGCCGCGAAACGTTGCCCAGCACGCCGTTTCATACCGGTGAGCTCGACGTTGCCGAAGCCGTTACACGCGTGTTGCATTTCCCGGCCGTTGCCAGTAAGAACTTTCTGATCACCATTGGGGACCGCAGCATTACCGGCCTGGTTGCCCAGGAACAGATGGTTGGACCCTGGCAGGTGCCGGTGGCGGATGTCGCGGTGACCTTCTCAGGCTATCGCGGTTACACCGGAGAGGCGTTCTCGATGGGTGAACGTTCTCCCCTGGCCATGATCGATCCATCCGCCTCCGCACGCATGGCAGTAGGAGAGGCGTTGACCAATTTATGTGCTGCTTGCGTGACCGAACTCAAGCGTGTTGTGCTCTCGGCGAATTGGATGGCCGCGGTGGGCGAGAATAGCGACGAGCAGGCGCTGTTTGATGCCGTTGAGGCCATTGGGATTGGGTTATGCCCGGCGCTCGGCATCGCCATTCCCGTAGGGAAAGACAGCCTCTCCATGCGTACACGCTGGGAGGGAAACGAAGTTATCTCGCCATTGACGCTCATCATCTCGGCTTTCGCCCCCGTGATGGATGTGCGCAGAACGCTGACACCGGAGCTCAAGCGACCTACCGAGAACACCAGACTGATACTGATAGATCTCGGTGACGGACAAAATCGTCTGGGGGGCAGTGTCCTCGCGCAATGTTACGGCCAGTTAGGTCAGCATGGCGCGGATCTGGACGATCCTCAGAAACTCGTCCAGTTTTTCACCGGCATTCAATCACTCAATCGCGATGGCCTGCTGCTTGCCTATCACGATCGTTCTGACGGTGGTCTACTGGCGACGGTTCTGGAAATGGCTTTTGCCGCTCGGGTGGGATTGGAACTCGAATTATCAGCTGAAGATCCGATTGCCGCTTTGTTTTCCGAGGAGTTGGGTGCCGTAATACAGGTCCTCGAAAGTGATCTGCCGAAGGTTCTGGACCGGCTATCGGGCTTAACCTGCATAGAACTTGGAACGCTGCGTGATGATGAGCGGATTGTTATCTCGAGCGGTGGTGGGGTGCTGTTCAGCTCGAATCGTGGCAGCCTCGAGTCTCAATGGGCCGAGACGAGCTATCGTTTGCAGCGCATGCGCGACAACTCGGATTGTGCGGACGAGGAATTTGCGGCGATCACCGAACAGTCGCCTGGGTTTTCGGCCCACGTTGGTTTTCCGGTAGATGATGATGTCGCCCGGTTTTTTGTGTCATCTCGCCCACTTGTCGCCATTCTTCGCGAGCAAGGAGTCAACGGGCACGTAGAGATGGCGGCGGCGTTCGAACGCGCAGGCTTCGACCCGGTAGACGTACACATGAGCGATCTCATCGACGGCAGCGTTGAGTTGATGGACTTTCCCGTTCTCGCAGCCTGCGGCGGCTTTTCCTATGGTGATGTGCTTGGGGGCGGCGGTGGATGGGCGAAAAGCGTGCTCTTCCACGAATCCGTGCGGGAAACTTTCCAGCGTTTTTTTGCAGCGGATAAGTTGGTTCTCGGGATCTGCAATGGTTGTCAGATGATATCGAGCCTCAATGAGCTGATTCCCGGTGCCCAGAGTTGGCCGCGGTTCGTTCGCAATCGTTCCGAACAGTTTGAGGCGCGCACCGTACTTGTACGCGTCAACGATGATGCTTCGCCTTGGCTCGATGGCATGGGTGGTAGTGTGTTGCCGATCGTGGTTGCCCATGGCGAAGGTCGTGCGGAATTTCCCGAATCATCCCTGGCGACCCAATTCTGGGACCACCACGCAGATCAAGTATGCCTGCAGTATGTCGATACGCTGCATGAGCCCACAAACCGTTATCCGCTCAACCCTAATGGATCGGGGAGGGGGCTGGCTGGACTCACGGCAGCGGACGGTCGAGTCCTGATCATGATGCCTCACCCTGAACGCGTATTCCGTGCGCATCAGAATCCCTGGCGCCCCGTCACTTGGCATGAGGACGGGCCCTGGCTCCGCCTGTTCAGGAACGCGCGCGTAGCGCTCGGGTGATATTTACCTTCGATCCCGGGAAATTTCGATGTCTCCGGTATGGACGTTGAATTGATTGTCGAGGCGATCCCGGAAATAGTGTTGCAACGTGTCGCGAATCACCGGGAAGGCGAGTTCGTCCCAGGGAACATCGGCTTCGTGAAAGAGACTCACCGCTTCGGTCTCTCCACCCGGTGCAAAAATGCCGTCGACAAGTTGGGCACGGTAGAAAAGATAGATCTGGGAGATATGAGGGAGGCTGAACATCGTGTACAGCTCAGTGTTCGCCACCTTGGCCTGGGCTTCCTCCCAGGTTTCCCGCGCGGCACCGGCCCTGGCGGTTTCACCGTTTTCCAGAAAGCCTGCGGGTAGGGTCCAGAAACCGCGACGCGGCTGGATGGATCGTTTGCACAACAGCACCTGATCTTCCCAGATGGCCAGGCATCCGGTGATGATGCGTGGATTCTGGTAGTGGATGGTCCCGCAGCTTTCACACAGGAAACGTTTCCGATTGTCTCCCTCAGGAACTCGGAAAACGACCGCTGCGCCGCATTGACTGCAGAACTTCATCCCAACAATTGCACTCCGAGAGCGAGACAACAGTATACCTGTATGGGATTTCGGGGTTGTTTACTGGAAGGGCTCGTGGTCCTCTGCAAGCTCCCTTGGAAAGCCGTCCGGAAAACCGAGGACCGTTGCATTGACTCGGGCATCACCGGCGGTTTCTTTCCCTGGGGTTGACCCGGTGTATGGTTCCACCATAGATCGGTGCAAGTCCGCGAGAGATCTGCACATCATCTCGGATATGCGAATTGTTGCCCCCAGAGGTGTCGAGGCTCGTTTGCGCTCCATATCAACACGGAACTGCAGGCCTTTGAGGCGGTTTTTTGTCTGTTCGGTACTCGCGGCTTCGATCACGGCTTCGGTGAGCGAACGACGCAACGTCTCGAGTCCTTCCGGATCGTTGCGAGCCATCGCAACCAGGACATCAAATGCTGGTAGTCGGGTTTTCATCTGACCCTGCTCGCTTTTCTTAGTGATTGTTCCCCCGTGCCTGCAACCTGTAGATGGTCGGTAGGTTAAAACCCCGACAGCTGCCCTGGACACTCGTGGATACTATGCGCAAGTAGGCGAGCCTCTGACTAGGTGCGAGGTGTAACGATTTTGTGAGTTAGAATGCGGTGGGGATCTCATAAGGGCGCTACCGGTGTTGTTTCAGTTAGAAGATCGACGTGTTGTTGTCGAAGCGGGTGTATTTGTGGCTGAGACAGCCGTGGTTTTAGGCTCCGTGGTTCTCAAGGCATACAGCAGCGTCTGGTTCAATGCGGTCATTCGGGGTGATGGTGAGCCGATAACGGTGGGTCGGTCTTCGAATATTCAGGACTTGGTTCTATTACACACCGACCCAGGTTATCCATGTGTGGTTGGCGACGGCGTGACTGTCGGACACAAGGTTACGTTGCATGGCTGTGAGATTGGGGACAATAGCCTGATTGGCATCAATGCGGTCGTTTTGAGCGGAGCCAGGATCGGCAAGAACTGCCTGATCGGTGCTAATACGTTGATTACCGAGCGAAAAGAAATTCCTGATAACTCCATGGTGATCGGTTCCCCCGGGAAAGTTGTACGGGAACTCTCTGCAGAAGAGATTCAGGGCTTGCGCGAGAGCGCCGACGGTTACGCCGCAAGGGCGAAACGTTACTTGCGGGCATTCGAGGCTCAACAATAATTTTGACTTCTTAATTTTTTAACCTCTTATCCAGGAAAGCGGAGCGAACCCATGACGAGTATTGGAACGCCATTAAGCGTAAATGCCACCAAGGTGATGATGCTCGGTTCCGGGGAACTCGGCAAAGAAGTGGTCATCGAATTAATGCGCTTGGGCGTGGAGGTGATCGCCGTCGATCGTTATGCAAACGCACCGGCCATGCAGGTAGCCCATCGCAGTCACGTCATCAACATGCTGGATGGAGATGCGCTCAAATCGCTGATCGAAAAGGAACAGCCGGATCTTGTCGTACCGGAGATCGAAGCGATCGCCACGACGACGCTGGTGGAACTCGAAGCCGCCGGACAGCGAGTCATTCCCACGGCACGTGCAACCCGGCTCACCATGGACCGTGAAGGTATCCGTCGTCTCGCGTCAGTTACCCTGGGGGTCCGAACTTCGCCTTACCTGTTTGCAGCGACTTCGAGCGAATATCTTGCAGCGGTTGAAGAGATTGGGGTTCCCTGCGTAGTTAAACCGGTGATGAGTTCATCAGGTAAAGGACAATCGACGGTCCGTGTGGTGGACGATGCTATTGATGCCTGGAACTACGCCCAGGCGGGTGCGCGCGGCGGCGCAGACAAGGTGATCGTCGAAGGATTTGTGGATTTTGACTACGAGATAACGCTACTGACAGTGCGGCATTGCGATGGTACGTCGTTTTGCGCACCGATCGGGCATCGCCAGGTTGGGGGTGACTATCAGGAATCCTGGCAACCCCAGTTGATGAGTGAAACGGCGTTGGCGGAGTGCCAACGTATTGCCCGTTTGGTCACCGACGAACTGGGTGGCCGGGGTGTCTTCGGCGTCGAGTTTTTCATCAAGGACGACCTGGTTTACTTCAGCGAAGTGAGCCCCCGGCCTCATGACACCGGGATGGTGACAATGATAAGCCAGGATCTGTCTGAGTTTGCATTACACGCCCGGGCGATCCTCGAACTGCCTGTTCCGAATATTCGGCAATTTGGCCCGGCGGCGTCCGCGGTGATTCTGGTTGAAGGAAACTCCTCGGCGGTACGCTTCAGCGGACTCGCCGAAGCACTGGCATCTGCCGATACGCAGCTGCGCTTGTTCGGCAAGCCGCAAGTGGTCGGAGAACGTCGAATGGGGGTTGCTCTGGCGTTGGCCGACGATCTGGACGCTGCCCGTGCGAAAGCCGCTGAGGTGGTAAAACGGGTCAAATACAGCTTCGACGATGATGTGTCGTGATGGCGAAACCAGAGGGTTGGCAAAACCGAGGCGGGTGGCTATAGTTCCAACCCGGATACCAATAGATGCAGGCGTGAAACCCTCAACTTCGCTTTTCTTTTCTCTTTTGGCGCTGCTACGACTGCCGGCGTAGCCGGCATATACCTTCCTCGCATGCGGGCACATGCCCCAACCCGATAACAACACACCAAGCAAAAGCGTACATTTGCGGGTATGTTGGCTACGTAGATCGTGCTTTCTCCACCAGTTTGTCGTTGATGGAGTACAGAGGAAAATGAAATGAGCGAGCAGACTCGAAACATGGCAGACAAGGTGCATGGCCGTGCGGCCAACCGCATGCCTTTCCACAAATATCGACCGTTCAAGCCTATCGATCTACCGGATCGGCAATGGCCGGGACAGGTTATCGAGCGGGCGCCACGCTGGTGCAGCGTGGATCTCAGAGATGGGAACCAGGCGCTGATCGACCCCATGAACGTCGACGAAAAACTGCGTATGTTCGAGCTCCTGCTGGAGGTTGGATTTGCGGAGATCGAGGTAGGCTTTCCAGCGGCATCGCAACCGGATTTCGAATTTATTCGGCGAATCATCGACGAAAAACGCATTCCCGAAGGGGTTGCCATTCAGATTCTCTGCCAGGCCCGCGAGGGGCTGATCGAGCGCTCGGTGGAAGCGCTGCAGGGTGCGCCTGAGGTTATTTTTCACCTTTACAATTCTACCTCGGAGTTGCAGCGACGCGTCGTTTTTGGCATGGATCGCAGTGGTATCGTCGATCTGGCACTGCAGGGTACCAAGCTGGTCAAGGAGGGTCTCAAGAACCTCGATTCCAAAATCACCTTCGAGTATTCCCCGGAGAGTTTTACCGGGACTGAACTCGATTTTGCCGTCGAGGTTTGTCACGCGGTGGCGGAAACGTGGGGAGCAACAGACAGCTCCCCGATCATCATCAACTTACCTTCAACCGTGGAGATGGCAACGCCGAACGTCTATGCCGACCAGATAGAGTGGTTCTCCCGACACTTTCCCGATCGAGACAACATCGTGATCAGTTTGCACACGCACAATGATCGGGGTACGGGAATCGCGGCCACCGAGCTGGCGTTAATGGCGGGTGCCCAACGTGTTGAGGGTACGCTCTTCGGCAACGGCGAGCGCACGGGTAACTGCGACATCGTGACGATGGCAATGAATCTCTTCAGCCAGGGGGTGGACCCGGCGCTTGATTTTAGCGACATGCCGCATGTCAGGGAGACGGTTGTTGAGATCAATAAGCTGCCCGTACACGAACGTCATCCGTATGCAGGGGAGCTCGTATTTACCGCATTTTCAGGATCTCATCAGGATGCCATCCGCAAAGGTATGTCCCAGGTGGATCGAGATCATTGGGAGGTGCCGTATCTTCCTATCGATCCTGACGATGTCGGCTTTTCCTACAAAGAAACCGTACGGGTCAATAGCCAGTCCGGCAAAGGCGGTGTTGGCTTCATTCTCGAAGAGCACTACGGTATTTTACTGCCACGCGAAATGCTCGTGGAGTTCAGTGCCATCGTGCAGAAATTGACCGAGACACTCGGTCGCGAAGTGAAAAACGAGGAGATCCTCCAGGCGTTGCTGGATGAGTATGTGGTGGAAAGTGGTCCTTATCGGCTTATAGATTACGATTTGCTCACTTCTCGGGAGGCCGATCAACGATGCGTAGCCAGGGTCGAAGTTTCTGAGCAGCACGTGACGATCGACGGAGAAGGATCCGGGCCTATCGAAGCCTTTGTCAACGGGATGGTGGAAACTCTGAACGAACCTCTGAACATCATCGATTACCACGAGCATGCGATGGCAACCGGAAAAGATGCCAAGGCCATTTGCCTCTTGGCTATCGACGATTCGGTCCAAGGTCGATGTTTTGGGATCGGCATGAGCCGCAACACCATCACGGCTTCCCTGAACGCGATAATTTCGGCGCTTAATCGTCGTTGGAGCACAAGTACTAGTACTACGAGCTGATGTTATTCGAGGGGTTCGGGCTCTACCGGCATGCGCGTGATCTTCAGATGTTTGATTACGTTGTCTTTGATTTGCAGGGTTTCGATGAGGTAGTTGCCTACTCGCAGGCATAGGTTGTTTTCGGGAATGGTCTCGAGGTGTTCGAGCACGAATCCGTTTAAGGTTTTCGGGCCGTCGGTTGGCAAGTCCCAGTCGAGGGCTCGATTGATCTCGCGGAGAACTGCCATGCCGTCGATGAAGTAGGATCCGTCCTTCTGGGGGTGGATCTCGGTCATATTGGATGCAAAATCGGTCGTGAACTCTCCAACGATCTCCTCCAGTATGTCTTCCAGCGTCACGATGCCCTGCACGTCCCCGTATTCATCCACCACGAGAGCGATACGCTGTTTCTCCTTCTGAAAGTTAAACAGCTGTGTGTGTAGGGGTGTTGCTTCTGGGACGTAGTAAGGCTCGTCAGCCAACTGCAGCAAATCGGCCTTGCTAATTGTCTCGTGACTGAGAAATCGCGCAACTCGGCGCAGGTGGAGGACCCCCAGCAGATTGTCGGTATTGTTTTTGAATACGGGAAGCCGGGTGTGCTGGCTTGTTGCGAGGAGGTTGAGAATGTCGTTCATGTCGTCGTCGATGTCTACACCAACAATTTCGTTTCGTGGGACCATAATGTCGTTGACGGTAACTTTTTCCAGATCCAGGATTCCGAGCACCATTTGCTGGCGCTGGCCCGGGATGCTGGTCTCGGTGACCACGGTGCGGAGTTCTTCGATGCTGAGATCATCATCAAAGGCTTCAGCATCTTTGCTCAGGAAAGGACTAACGATGAAGTTGCTTATCCAATTTATGAAAACCACACCAGGGTGCAGGAACTTCAAAAGGGGATCGAGAAGGTATGACGATGGGAAAGCGAATCGTTCGGGCGCCTGGCGGGCCAGGGTCTTTGGCGCAACCTCCGCAAATATAAGGAAGAAAAACGTTAAGACGAATGGAGCCAGCATTACCCCTATGTCGCCGAATAGCTTCAACCCTATGACGGTTGCGACGGTTGCCGCGGTGAAGTTGACGAGGTTATTTCCTATCAGAATCACACCGAGCAATCGATCTGGACGGCGCAGCAGTCGGGATGCCTTGCGTGCGCCACGGTGTTTTTCCTTTACGAGGTGCCGTAGTCGATAGCGGTTTAGAGACATCATCGCGGTTTCCGACCCTGAGAAGTAGGCTGACAGCATTATCAAAAGCAATATGATGGCGAACAGCCACGCTGCTGGTAAGTCGGTGAGTGCCATTACCTGCCCAGGATGATCTCCAACACGAATTTGCTCCCGAAGTAACCGAGTACCAGAAGTGCAAACGCGATTAAGGTCCAGCGCACAGCAGTTGTGCCACGCCAACCGAACAGTTTGTGACCACCCAACAGGGTGGCATAGGTGAGCCAGGATGCGCTCGACAGAATCGTGTGGTGTGACACGTGTTGGGCAAACATGTCATCCAGAAACGCGTAGCCGCTTAGGATTGCAACAGTTAGTGTAATGATTCCCACCCAGAGGAGGGTGAACAGCAGTGCTTCCATGGTCTGCAGGGGCGGCAACAAACGAATCAGATTGATCGAGCGGCGCGCTCGAATGTAGTGTTCTTGAAACGCGAGCATTACGGACTGACAAGCCGCCATGAGTAAGATGGTGTAAGCCACCAGAGACGCCAGGATGTGAAAAACGAGGGCCCCGGACAGAATTTCCCTTGGGGCGTACGAGGAATCCAGAAACAATGCGGTAACCAGGCCGATAGCACTGATCGGGAAAACCAGTATCAGCAGGTTGTGTGCCGGAAATCGAACGATACTCAACAGTACGAAGGACACCATCACCCAGGCGATCAAGCTACCTACAGTGAATATGCCCAGGTTGAACCCGGATTCAGTAAAAATTATCCAATAGGTGGCGAGTCCATGAAGTAGCAATGCAGGGATTGCGATATAAACAAGGCTGCGAACGGGAGCAGCCGTGCTCGTAACAAAGGCGCGTACCTGTATTGCGGTGCCCGCGATGTAGAGCAGGGCTGCCGTGAGCCCCGCTGCAATAGTTGGCGTCATCATTTCGCAAAGTGTGGCATAACGCGGTATATGCGTGAAGGGCTATAATTGGCCCGCATTTTACCTTACCCCCTCATTTTACCTTACCTATGATGAATAGACCTATGATGAAGGTGAAAGAAACAAGGAGTTCAATTCCCGGATGTTCGAGAATCTATCTGAGCGACTGACCCAAACGCTACGCGGCATATCTGGAAAGGCGCGGCTTTCCGAGGAGAACGTGAGTGCGGCGTTAAGAGATGTGCGTATGGCGTTGCTGGAAGCAGACGTCGCCTTGAG
>SMWK01000277.1 GCA_004356895.1 Gammaproteobacteria bacterium | reverse complement strand
GGTTCATGTAGTTCCAGGTTTCGCCGAAGTGGAAGTTGCAGGTTGTCCCTATTAGTTGGCCGGACAGATAGTTCCAGCGTGATCCCAGATCATCACCGCCGGGACCGTTTGAAACGCCGCAGCCGGGATCGGGTGTTCGCGTGCTGGTGCCTACCAGGGCTCCGGTGGCGGGATCGCGGTCCGGAACTGCCCAGGTACCGGGATTACCGGTGCCTGATCTCGACCATTGGCCTCGGGCAAATTTCTTGCGGTCGAGGTATTCCAGGGTGTTGCGAGTCTTATACGCCATGGCCATCGTGATGTGGCCGTTGTCGGTGTCGGCACCCAGGATGATGTCGTAGACCGATTCTCTCAAATCTCCGTCCTTGTCTTCGGTATGGAAAAACGAAGTTTTTATACCGCTGAAATCTTTACGGGTGATGACGTTGACCACACCGGCCACTGCGTCAGTGCCGTACAAAGCGGAAGCGCCGTCCTTCAGGATGTCCATCCGGGCGATCGCGATCTGGGGAACGAAGCTGTTGAGATTCGTTACCGAGGTGCGTTTCCCATCAATCAGCTGCAGGGTTGCTCGAGGCCCGAGTCCGCGCAGGTTGGTTGAAGTAAAAGAACTGGCTTGAGGTCTGGCTGCGAAGGTGTTGGTCTGTACCGAACTGCCGTAGTTGAAGGGCAGGTCGTACATTATTTCACCTAGGTTAGTAACCCCGTTGAGTTCGATGTCTGCGCCGGTGATCACCGTCAAGGGGGAAGCAGAGTCGAAACTGTCCCGCTTGATATAAGATCCCGTGACGACGATTTCTTCGACGATCGAAGGTTCATCGGCGGCGAGTACGGTCAGTGGCACGCTAATTGCGCCAACAAAACCAATGAGGCTCACCCAAACACCGAGTTTTTTCGGATTAGGCATGGAATATCTCCTCTCCGTTAGTTAAGTCGAGGGATCCGAACGAACGACGGTTGTATTAAATCGGACTGTTCGTTCCCCATCGACACCCCAAGGAGATTGTGCGCTGACCCGGAACAATGACTACGTGCATGGAACGATGGCTTGCCACCACCAGGATGTCGCCACGCACCTGTATCATCCGGACGTAAACGATTTTCTCCCCATGTGCCCCACGGTTTTCGTGAGACGACGGACCGGACTATACGACAACCGGTAACAATTTGTAACAACCTTTGAGGGCGGCACAATTGGTTGGACAAATCGACAATTCCACCCATTCACGAATGGCGATAAAGTCCACCGCGCCAGCGCCCTGGCATAGGGCGAAGACCCCTATTTGCCTGGATGTTGCGCAGTTTGGCGTTATTTGCCAACGGCCGGGGATTGGGGCTAACTGGTTGTGCTATTCCGGCAGAGTGCCTTCATGAAGCAATACCCAATCGTTCCACTTACCGGTTACCGGGAATTCTCGATCGAAGAGATGAGAAGTCGGCTCGCGGAGTTTCAGCGGGATGTCCAGAAACGGCGCACCGTAAGGGACTTCTCCGACCGTCCCGTGCCCAGAGACATCATCGAAACGGCGCTGCGTGCAGCCGGTAGCGCGCCAAGCGGCGCGAATCTGCAGCCCTGGCATTTTGTGGTTGTCAGCGACGCTGATATGAAAAAAAAGATCCGTGTAGCAGCAGAAGAGGAGGAGAGGGAATTTTACCAGCACAGGGCGTCAGCCGAGTGGTTAGCGGCCCTTGAGCCACTGGGCACCGATACACGGAAGCCGTTTCTCGAGATCGCCCCCTATCTTATTGCGGTGTTCATGCAGAAAACCGGGGTTTTACCCGACGGGCGCAAGGTAAAACACTATTATCCTGCTGAGTCCACGGGCCTCGCCACGGGGATACTCATCACGGCCCTGCATCGCGCAGGCCTCGTCCTCCTGACCCACACACCGAGCCCGATGGGTTTTCTCAACGGGTTGCTCGATCGTCCGAAACGCGAAAGACCCTTTCTGTTACTTGTCGTTGGTTATCCGGCAGATGGTGCGATGGTGCCGGATATCCGCCGGAAAAGGCTCGATGAGTTCGTCACTTTTGTCGGAGACTGATTAGAGCTCCCGCAAGGCATGAGAGATGCCATTACCCGGAGTATGTGGTTATCGAAAGCCGTTAGACGGTATCCTGTGTGTTTAGAATTGGGGTTTTGTTCTTGCATCCGATCGTCATTCTTCTCGGCTACTTTGCTGCGGTCTTGTTCACGGGTTCACTGTTCGCCTATCCGATCCATCTGCTCGATTTCTCCTTCGGGCTGAACTTGGGCTACGAGAAGGTGCTTTCCCGCAGCATCGTTCTCGCTTCGGTCCTGCTGCTCTGGCCGGTGATTCGCTACCTCGGGATTAGTCTGGAATCACTGGGCTTGGCGCCCTGGCGCAGTTCGTCAATTTGGCGCGGCGTGCTCGTCGGAGCGGTCGCCGTTGTGCCGGTTGCGATCCTGATTTTCGCCCTGGAAATACGCGTGCTCGACCCTCGCATCTCGATCTCCCTCGGAGACGTTGTCTCACTAGCGCTGGTCGGGGCGATAGCTGGATTAGCCGTCGGATTTATCGAGGAGTTGATTTTTCGGGGGTTGGTTTTCTCGTTGCTGCGCCGTTGGACCCACGTAGTTGGTGCTGCGGTATTGACGAGCCTGTTATATGCGCTGGTACATTTTCTCAAGGTACCCGAGAAATTTATCGTTGCCGAGGCAGGGTGGTTAACTGGATTCGATTACTTGTCACATGCATTGGTAGCGTTAGCTGGTCCAGATGAGTATTGGGATTCTTTCGTTGCCTTGTTCTTGCTGGGGCTGGCCCTCAACTGGGTTCGCGTCCGTGGGAACCTCTACTGGTGTGTTGGAATTCACGCGGGTTTCGTCATGGTCATTCACGTTACCAAGGCGTTGTCGGTTCGATCTGTGGTAAATCCGTATCGAGGCCTGGTTGGCTCGTATGATCATTTCACCGGTCACTTAGTCTCGCTGTGGCTTGTGATCCTGGCCGTAGCCGTAGCGGTTTGGTTTCTTCGCCGTCGTCGCGTGGCGGCTGCAACGGCGGCTTGATGTTTCGGAGGTGAGAGCGATGAGTGGGCGCAAGTTACTGTGGTTTACTCCCATGTTTGTGTATGTGCTGTTTACCCTGTGGTACACGAATCTGAGTGGTCCGTTGTCCGAGGAGGAAATTGCAGTTTTCGTCAACCAGATGGAGCGCGATGATTTCGCGCCTGCGCAGATTGCGAGCATGCGTCAATTCATGGAAGAAGATACGGGTCGGCAGTTCCTGATGGTGAATGTGCTCGATATGGCCCCGACACCTCGCCCCGTCGAGGGGGTTCCAGCTGACGAGTCGTCTGCTCAGGTTATGGGTCGGTACATGGAGCATATGTTCCCGGAGCTACTCAAGCGTGCCTCTCACCCGATTTTTCTCGGCAGGGCTGTTTTCGATTCGATGGACATTGTCGGCATCGAGGGTGCTGAGAATTGGACGAGTGCGGCTCTGATGCGCTATCGAAGTCGTCGGGATCTGATAGAAATTGCGTCGAATCCGATTTTTGGGGGTAAACATGAATTCAAAATGGCCGCCCTCGACAAGACCATCGCCTTTCCGGTGGAAAACCAGCTGTATTTGAGTGATCCACGGTTGCTGTTGTTGCTGGTCTTGTTTGCAATTGTCTCAGCGACGGACATCCTCGTATTTGGCCGACGACGCTAGTGTCGAGCGGGCTTTCTGATTCCGCATGGTTTCATCAGGTTCTCCTGCTGATCGTGTTGGCGCTTCTTTTTCCTGTCAGTGCGAGTGCGGCGGGAGGGCTACACGACGAACGCGAAATTCGCTTAGCCGCGGTTCGCCAACTCACCCACGGCGGTGAAAACGCCGAGGCTTATTGGTCGCCAGACGGCAGCGAACTCGTTTTTCAGTCAAACCGCGCGCCGTTCGACTGTGATCAGATATATCGAATGCCCATCAGCGATCCGCTCGCGCTTACCTTGGTTTCTACCGGTCGTGGGCGAACCACGTGCGGATATTTCACCGCGGATGGCAATCGCCTGGTGTTTTCCTCAACCCATGAAGCTCACGCTCAATGTCCGGCGCCACCGGATCGTTCGCGCGGTTACGTCTGGCCGATCTACGACACTTATCAGATATACAGCGCGGCATTGGATGGTTCCGACCTGATACCACTGACCGATACGAATGCCTACGACGCGGAGGCGACCATCTGTGCAAGAGACGGTTCGATCGTCTTTACCTCAACTCGCGACGGTGATCTGGATCTCTATCGGATGGACGGCGACGGTGCGAACGTAAAACGCCTTACCGATACACCCGGTTATGACGGTGGCGCATTCTTCTCGCAGGACTGCTCCAGGATCGTGTGGCGTGCTTCTCGGCCGAGCGGACAGGCGCTGACCGATTATCGCGCCTTGCTCGAAGAAGGTCTGATCCGACCCGGCGCGCTGGAGATCTGGGTCGCAAATTCAGACGGCTCGGAAGCCCGACAAGTTACCTATCTTGGCGGTGCGAACTTTGCACCGTTCTTCTTTCCGAATGGGAAACGGATCATTTTTTCTTCGAATCACATGGATCCCGCGGGCCGGGAATTCGATATCTGGGCCGTCAACGTCGACGGCACGTCGCTCGAGCGCATCACCTACACCCCGGGATTCGATGGCTTTCCCATGTTTTCACCCGACGGCACTGAACTCGCATTCGCTTCGAATCGTAACCAGGCAAATCCTGGCGATACCGACGTGTACGTTGCACGTTGGGTCGAGGTGCCCGCATTTATTAATAAAGATGTTGGCAATGGCGATAGTAAAAAGAGTTCGGCAGATCGGTACCTGGCTGACGTTGCCTGGCTGGCAGATGACGCGCGGGGTGGCAGAGGTTTGGGTTCTCAAGGTCTCGTGGCCGCCGCCGATTGGCTTGCCGATCGTTTTGCGGCGATTGGGCTGGAGCCGGCTGCGGGGGCAGGCAGCTACTATCAGTCCTTCGATGCGGTCGTCGACGTTGTCGCCGGTTCCGCTACTGGGGTAACGGTAAATCAGCAGGCGCTGCCACAAGGGGATTTCACTACTCTCGGATTCTCGGCGAACGGCGAAATATCGGCACGGGTGGTGTTTGCTGAATGGGGTATTGTTTCCAGGGAACACGGCATCGATGACTACGAGGGTGTTGACGTTGAAGGTGCTGTCGTGCTCGTGCGTCGATTCACGCCGAAGGACGGTGTATTTGCAGATGAGAAACTGCAGAACCGGTTTGGCGGCTTACGCTACAAGGCTTTCACTGCGCGGGAGCATGGCGCCGTTGGTTTGTTGATAGCGGACCTCCCGCACATCGGTGATGAACTGGAGGAACCGCTACTTCCAACACTACGTGTGGATACCCAGGGTGATGCCGGAATTCCCGTTGCCGTGATCAAGCGCGCTTGGGCACGAGAACTGCTTAGCAAAAATGCTGTGGCTACACTGACTGTGGAACTGATTGAGAAAACGCAGCGGGTGAGCAACATCGTTGGCCGGATAACCGCTGGTGGTCAACGTCTGCCGGGTGCGGTCCTGTTAGGGGCTCATTACGACCATCTCGGTTTCGGCGGGGAGGGATCGTTAGCCCCGGATTCGAACCAACCGCATAACGGTGCTGACGACAATGCCTCGGGGACCGCGGCACTTCTGGAGGCAGCCCGGTTGCTCAATGCGCGTCGTAGTGAACTCAGCCGTGATGTTGTTTTTGTTGCGTTTACCGCCGAAGAATCGGGGTTGCTTGGATCTACTCAAATAACCCGCGAACCACCCCCGGGATCGGCCCCGGAGGCGCTGACGGCGATGCTCAACATGGATATGGTTGGCAGGTTGCGCAACAACCAGGTCGTCGTGCTCGGTAGTGATTCAGCAGCGGAGTGGAATGCGATGGTTGAACCGCTCTGCGATGAACTGAAAATCGGATGCCGACTCGGTGGCGATGGGTACGGCCCTTCGGACCAAACCCCCTTCTATGCAGCGGGTGTTCCGGTGCTGCATTTTTTTACCGGAGCACACGCGGACTACCACAAACCATCGGACGATGTATCCGGAATCAATGCGGCGGGTGGTGCGCGGATTGCCGAACTCGTTGCCAATCTGGCCGTAGAACTGACTCGGGTTGATGGGCTGACTTACCAGCAGGTCGAAGCACCGCCACTCAGGGGTGACGTTCGTGGCTATGGCGCCTCCCTTGGCACGATTCCCGACTATGCGCGCGCACCCGATGAGGCGCCTGGGATGGTTTTGGCAGGCGTCGTCGCGGGGGGTCCTGCAGATCAGGCGGGGCTCGAACGCGGCGACCGTATCGTTGAACTCGCGGGGCGTGAAGTACGCGATATTTACGATCTGATGTACGTTTTGCGCGATGTAAAACCGGGTGAGGAGAGTACGGTCGTGGTGGAGCGCGGAGACACCCGTTTGCGGCGTTCGGTTACCTTCGGGCGGAGTCGTCGGGCGCGGTGATTGGTGATGTCACGAGACATTGGCGGCAAGACGAGGCTTTGATTGCTGGCCTTTGGGTTGAATGCGCCGAAAATGACCCCATTACGACGATTCTGAACTTAGCCAGTTCCTGTCTAGAATGGACGGGAACTAGCTTAGCTAACTTGGTAACAGTTTTATGCCTGCGACCTACTCGTTCAAGGAAGATCTGGTGTGGCTGCGCCTTGAGGGCACTTACACAACCGATGACCTCAGACAGACGGTGACAGACGCGCTTGCCGATCCAGATCTACCCGCGGCGCCGAAGTTTCTCATGGATGTCACCCAGTCGGGGTCGCTCACGAAACGTTCTGCGAACGACGTCAAATCGATGGCAGCCTTTTTTGCCGCAAACGCGGGCGCCCTCGGTGACCGGCTGGCTATTCTGGCTGTCAAAGGCGGACTTTCTTATGGGCTGATGCGTATGGCGTCGGTTCACGCCGAATTCCATGATCTTGAGACGGAGGTATTCGACGATCGCGAAGCTGCCATTACCTGGCTGTATCAGCGATGTAAGCACCCGGGTGTGATAGAGCCCACGTCCACGTAAGGGACCGCGCCCACCAGGTCCCGTTCGTTTTACATTTCCAATATTTTGTTTCTTGGTTTGCTTGTACATGATTGGCACGCGCGCTACGCACCCGATTTCTCTCTGGTAGTTTGGAGACTCATTCATGGGCACACCCGGATGTTCCTATGCTCTTATCGTCAGCTGTTTCGTTTTCCTGGTATTGGGACCTGCTACGTCGGCTTATGCGGATGTTAATGATGAGAAACGTTGCCACCACAAAGCGAATAAGGCCGAAAGGACAGTTCGTAAGCTAGAACGAAGAGAGTCAAAAGCTTGTACCAAGAGATTTTCCGATATTGTAGATCGTGACTACATAGTAGATCGTGACTACATAAGCGAAGTCAGTGTGCAGAGCCGCAACGACTGCTGGAGGCAAGCGGAGCATAAACGTGCCTTTCGGCTCGGGGTCATCGATGATGTGCGTTCGCAATGCCTGGACGCAGCAGGCGCCGAAGCGTGGATCCCGTCTCTGCTAGATCTGAACTGAATAGTCAAATTTGCCAGGCGCTCCCTCAGCCTGCGTTGTCCAATTCGAGATCGGACTGCCGCGGGATCACGTTTGCCGAGTTCGTGGCTGAACGAATCGCCACGCCCCGACGAATTTTTGCGCGATATGGCAAAGTGGTCGACAGTCTGGCTCGAACCAGGCCTGTTGAGTGAAAGAAGAGGAAAGCCAGATGAAGATTGTGCGAATCGTCGCCATCGTATTCGGTGTATACGTCGTGTTGGGTCTCTGCATTGACGCGGCGATCGGTTATTACCACCCCCAGGGTGGAAATACCGCTGTGCTGCGAACGTTTGACTCCGATGGCCAATCGGAAGAGGCCGTGCTTGGCCTGCTCGACGATGATGGACAACTCTGGGTCGAGTCCGGGCACTGGTGGCGAGG
>SMWK01000276.1 GCA_004356895.1 Gammaproteobacteria bacterium | reverse complement strand
TTCCTCGAGTGGAATTGGGCCATGTTTTTTCCGCCGGACATCGCACATCTCGGATATGGTCGTTCGGGTCGGGTGGTCAACGACGATGAACGTAGCAAATCCGGTTCTGGGTCTGACGAAGCGCTAATCAAAACGGTTGAACAAGCGGTGAGTAGGAAGGGGCGCGCCGTGAATACCGACACATTGCTAGACATAAGGTAAATTCGACATGAACATCGATTTGGACGCGTCTTCAACGCCTGATAGCGACGGATTAGATTTGGACGCCAGTGTCGCCAAATCGCTATTTGTTGGGCGTATCACCGAAGAGAACCTCTTCCCCTATCCTCGAATCGACGCCGACGAAGCCGAGACCTTGAGGATGGTTGCGAATTCCCTTGACGATTTCCTACAGGACAAAGGTGAAGACTTCCGCCAGTGGGATCGCGAATCGGCGCAGCCGGAAGCGTTTCTACAGAGCCTTCGCGAGCTCGGTCTGTTCGGGCTCATCATTCCAGGAGACTTTGGTGGAATCGGCCTATCCAATGCCGGTTATACGCGGGTCGTGGAACAACTCAGCAGCTATGACAGCTCGGCCGCGCTGACGGTTACCGCGCATAGTTCCATCGGCATGAAAGGCTTGTTGCTCTTCGGTACGGATGAGCAGAAGGCGCGGTACCTTCCGAAGCTCGCGAGCGGCGAGATGATCGCAGCGTTCTGCCTCACGGAATCCGGCTCTGGTTCTGATGCGGCTTCCGTTAAAACCAAGGCTGTGAAAAACCAAGATGGCAGCTGGACGTTGAGCGGCGAAAAAATCTGGATCACCAATGGAGGCATCGGGGACTTTTACACCGTGTTCGCGCGGACCGGCAACGACCCGGGGGAGCTGTCCGCTTTTTTTGTCGAAAGATCCTGGTCCGGTGTCAACACGGGAGCCAAGGAAGACAAAATGGGTATCCGGGCTTCGTCCACTACATCGGTGAGTTTTTCCGACGTTAGGGTACCAGCAGAGAATCTACTAGGTGAGGAGGGCCAAGGCTTTAAAATTGCCATGTCGATCCTCAACAACGGTCGGACGGGATTGGGCGGCGGTAGCGTCGGTGGCATGAAAGCGTGCATTGCCCTGGCGACGGCGCAAGCCCTCGAGCGCAAACAGTTCGGTCAAAACATTGCCGAATTCGGTCTCATCAAAGAGAAGATCGCCCAGATGGCCATCGATTGTTTCGCTTCCGAAAGCGTGGTCTGGATGGTCGCCCACTACATCGATTCTGGCTGCAAGGATTACTCCGTGGAGGCTGCAATTAGTAAAGTATTTGCCAGCGAGGCGATGCAGCGGACGGCGAATGAGGCGTTGCAGATCGCTGGGGGCAACGGGTTCATGAAGGAGTTTCCCTACGAACAAATAGTTCGAGACTCGCGAATTCTGACGATCTTCGAAGGCACGAGTGAGATTCTCCGCTTGTACATCGCTCTGTCTGGCATAAAGGAAGCAGGTCGTTTATTGGAAGAATTGGCGGAAAACGTCGAGGATGTGTTCAACGATCCAATCAAGGGCTTGGGCGTGCTATCGGAATACGCTGGCCGGCGGCTCGCCCAGATCACGCCTTTACGTAGAGATAGGATGGTGAACTCCGTACCCGCAACGTTGCGCGATGAGGCGTTGATTTATGACAAGTACACGGCAGAGCTCGGACGCGTGGCAGATGTACTGTTGAGGCGGCACGGTAGGGACATTGTCGACAAGCAGCTGGCGATGAGGCGTCTCGCAGACATTGCCATTGACCTCTTTGTCGGACTCTGCGTGCTGGCTAGAGTGAGTTCGATGACGGACAGTGGTGATGCCCGATACGAACAGGCAATCACCGTCGCCAAGCTGTTTAGTCAACAGGCGAAACGCAGAATGAATCAAAACCTCCGGCGAATCATGCGCAACGAAGATGAAGACCTGAAACAGTTGGCGCAATACATTTCTTCCGAACGAGCGTACCCGTGGGATGTCTTGTGAGGCGACGTGCACCGTCTAGTTCTGACGATGGCGAACTGGAGTGACCGGCAGCGGTCGTTAAGCTTGATCGCCGGGTCGATGTTGCGACCAATCTGTAGATAGTTTGTAAGGTTTTCCCCCGTACAGCGACTAATTAGCACGCTCAAATAACACGAGTGCGAGATCAGCAAACGATCTGAGCCGCGCAACCGGATAATTGAGGTTGAAATATGACATACGCAGCAGTGGTGGCAAGCACGTATTGGCTGCACGAAGTCAAGGACGCTCGTCCACTGCGCCACAGATATGGTCGTTCAGGCAACTCATTCAGTGCGGGTCGCCCGAAGCCAGGATCAAAATAGTTGACCATGCGACTAAGTGATGCCCAACTGCAAAGGCTGTTTCTTGATAAAGGCTTTACCTATCGCTCCTTTGAGCTAGCCCGTGGGTGTTCGCTGGGTGATCATGGGCACGATGTCGATGCGACGTGCGACACCCCGGAAGATCATGAGCATCGTCCGGTCAAGAAAGGCTAGGGTTAGTCGTGACTGAACCTATGTCGCCTCGGAAATGGGCTTGGATCGTGTTCTTCACGTCGTCTTCGACACTCATTTGCTGTGCGCTTCCAATTCTGCTCGTCTCGCTTGGCTTAGGTGCGGTGTCCGCGACGCTCTTTGCGGGCTTCCCGTTTCTCGTTACCCTCGCTCAGCACAAGACATGGATGTTTTTAGGCAGCGCCGTAGTACTTGCGCTGACTGGTTGGCTGTTATACCGGCCGGGCCGTGCCTGCCCGACAGACCCAGATTTAGCGGAACAGTGTGGAAGGGCACACCTATGGAATCTGCGTTTTTTCTGGGTGGCAGCAGCCGTTTGGATGGTCGGTGTCGCGGCAGCTTATTTGGCGCTACCCATCTATCTGTGGCTCGGTGGCGAATAGGCGCAGTCGGCGTGCACTCGACCACCCCCTGAGTGATGGACAGGTTAATAGCCACTCACGATTGAGATTCTGAACGCGCCGAAGAGATTTGAGCTTAGAGACCTGATTTAATAATAGGCGTTTCTCCTTGAGCCCCCACCACTATCAGCACGATTAAAGCCATAGTTCCACGGACCGAGTTGGCCATGGACCCATGGAAAGATCATGCAGACCACAACCAGGCAATAGACAGCTACTGTGTGCGATTGCATGGTACACCCGTTCGGGAGTATGTTCGTAGTACATCAACTATCGGGGAGGTGGGAGAGGTATTACTCACGACTCCTGGCAGCATTCGGTTCACCTCATCGTCTTGTCAGGGCCACGGCACCTTCTCTAACTCAACGAGTTGGGACAAGGAGACATTAAATAACAAACTAACCCACATGTCTCTCCAACCATACTTATGTCGCATCATGCGCCGGATTTTGGCGTGGGCAGACTCTGAGTGGTCGATAGAGAAAGTGTAACGTCCCCCTATGACGTCATCCTCGATATGAATTGTCTCAACAAGGGACAAGTCTTTTACCCAGCTAGATGCTGGATGACTTGCCTCGAGAAAGATAGAGCCACCATATTCGACATACCAAACATGCGTTGTTCGAGTTCCGTTAAACGCGCTTTTCGTCCTGACGGAAACCACACCTCCGACCTCCAGCGCGATGTACGTTGTGCAGACGAAGCCGACTAGCAAGAGGAGAAGAGTTGCTGAAAGACTTTTGAGCATCGTAGCCGCCTATCTCTGAAATTTCCGACACACAGATGTGATTAGACGCGAGTCCATGTCTCGTACGTCGTTGAGGGTAAGCTTCACATTGTCTTGCGTCCGCGCTCGGATCGCGACGCTCTGGACAATGTTCAGCCGAAAATCATAGCCCGGCAATCCAGTTATCAACGGTGGCACGGGCGAGGCTCCGATTGCTTTTACTAGGAACCAGGGCGGTGCGGATCCCAAGACCATCGACCAAAGAGACGAGCGTCAGGGCGTGCACGTCGGCATCATCCGGGCCCGAAACGTCCGAAATCAGTTTCGAAAGCAGCCTTTGCCATTCTTTGTAGCGCCGCACGTTTTCGCGCGCGAGATCGTCGTTCGAGGCAGCAGCGGCCCAGAACACGATCCACACCTTCCATTCCCTGAGGCGCGCGGCGTCGAGGGGCAGTCCCTCGTAGACGACACGACGGAGCCGTTCATGGGCGTTGGACTCCGTCTTTGCGATTTCGACCATGCGCTTCCCGGCCGCCGAATTAGCAGCCCGGAGCGCCAAACGGATGAGCTCGTCACGACCTGAGAAATAGTGGGCGATTCGGCCCGTCGTGCAATCCGCCGCCGCGGCTACCTTGCGGAGCGTGGTTCCCTCGATCCCCTCGCGGGCGATCACATCCCAGCTCGCTTCAACGAGCTCGCGCCGCCGGGCTTCATGGTCGACCTGTTTGGGCATTGTTACCGTCCTTATTCAGTTGTTGCATTACGCGTGTTACGTAATGTATGTTATGCAACCCAGTAAATCAAACCGAACGAAGGAGGATGCGATGAGCGCAACGCAGGTGGCCGAGATCGAGCTTTGCCGTTTCGCGCGACCCTACGACTGGAACATGATCGACGCGACGGTCCACCACGAAGGTGGCGCCATTCTAGAGAGCCTGTTCTGCGCGAACGAAGTCGGGCGCTTCAACCACGAAATCGACGACTATCTCGCCTCCCATGAGGACGCGGGCCGGCCCCGAAGCGGTTCTTCGGCATACGATAAGTTTCTGGGTTATCGAACGGTTCGCCTCCACGGCCTCATCGAGAAGTTCGAGAGCGCTGCGGGCTGGATCGGCCGGCGGGAGCTTGTCGACTGGGCCGGACGTGCCGTCGAACCGGTCGCGACCTCGATACTCCTCAATACGGCGGAACTCATCCAGATCGGACCTGGGGAGCCCGAGCAATATCTCCACCGCGACAGCGATTCCTGGCCGATGGCGCCACTCGGTGGACATCCACTGGTGGTGAACGTAATCATGGCGCTCGACCCCTTTACGCTCGAGAACGGCGCCACCCATGTCACGCCCGGAAGCTGGCGATGGGATCGCGGTCGAAAACCGAGCCCCGATGAGATTTCCCGCGCGATCATGGAGGCGGGAGACGCCTTGATCTTTCGCGGCGACATCGTCCACGGTGGCGGCGCGAACACAACGGACCGTCCGCGCCGTGCCGTCTCGATATCTTATTGCGCAGGTTGGCTACGGCCGGTCGAGAATAGCATCCTCAACGTCTCGAAGGCGTGTGCAAAGACGCTCCCGAAGCACGTTCAGGGACTGCTTGGCTATGCGGCCTATGACGGAACGCGAGACCGCGGCGGCCTTGTTGGTCTTTTCGAAAACGGAGACCCCGGTACTTTCCTCGAGGACTGACCCCGTGGACAGCGACAAACCGGCGTGGACTCCTCGGAGCGCCGGTTGGTTGCCGACGAGAACACGTACCGCAACGAAGTTTCGATAGTTAGGGAGCACTGAATAGTGAATATGACGACAGAGGAAATCACTGAACTTCTCAATCGGGTTGATCCACCGTTGCTCGGTGTGGTCGGCACCATCGATTCCGCTGGATATCCCAGCACCATTCCGGTGTGGTATCGGTACGACGGAGAAGTCCAAGAACGCCGAGCTAGAAGGATGGTCATTATTAACGTGATGTTCGAGACAGTGTCTGTGTACGGCACTTTTTATCCGCTCCCCTCAGCAATTGCTGGATGAATAGGAACACAAAGGTGCTTAAAGGACTTAACAGGGAAATGAAATTCCCTGTTATACGTGTCTATTTCCCTGTTCTCTGTTTTAGGGAAATCGTAGGCAACTCATTGAAAACTCGAGGAAATAATCGTCGATAAGGGATGTTCTCGATCAAAACGGCGAAAATTCCCTGTTTTTACCCTGATAAACAGGGAAATCCTTTGAGAGGGGTTCGCTGCAGACTGGTTCCACCGCCATTATTTTCTTTTAAATCAATAGCTTGTATAAGAATTGATTTGAAATCCACGTTTTTCCCACGTTTAACTTCTACTGTCATCCAAGAGTGGCGGTCCCCAGACCCGAATGGCAGATCGATGCTGATGGTACGTGCCAGCCTCGAGCGCCAAGGCTTCAGGAACAGCTCCTCTAGCGCTCGACGACTGGTCAGAAGACGACAGTGGCGAGAACGACTTGCTCCGACTTAAACTTGCTCTGGATGATCTGGACGACTTGGATTTTAAAGAATCGCGCCAACTTGACCACTCTGGAGCAGGGCTCCATTTAGGAACACGGGTATAGACCTATCCCGCACCGCAACAAAAAGCGGACGCAAATACCCAGGGCTTAAAGGCTCGAAAGCGGCCACAACCGGACGTCAGTCACCTATCGCGACAAATGAAATTCTCAGCAAGATCAGTACTGCCTGAGCCAGAATGTTTGGCAACTAACGGGTAAGGGCACAAGGGT
>SMWK01000275.1 GCA_004356895.1 Gammaproteobacteria bacterium | reverse complement strand
TTGCCATGATGGGTGACATCATATGCGCGTCGAAGAATGCCTTTTTTCTGCAGGCTTTTGCTCGTATCGGGTTGGTGCCCGACGGTGGCGCTACGTTCATGTTGCCGCGTTTGGTGGGTTGGGGACGGGCTGTCGAATTGTCCATGCTTGCCGAGCGGCTTTCCGCTGAAACCGCTCACGAGTGGGGGTTGGTGAATCGTTTGTTCGAGGATAACGAAGCGCTGGAGGAAGGGGCAATGAAGATTGCGAATCAGTTGGCCAACGGTCCACGTTCTCTTTCGCTCATTCGCGAGGCTTATTGGAATACCTGGCACAACGCTTTCGAGCAGCAGTTGGATCTGGAAGCGCGGCTGCAAACCAGGGCGGGTGCAAGCGGTGATTTTGCCGAAGGAGTTTCGGCATTTCTGGAAAAGCGCGACGCGCAGTTCAAGGGGGAGTAGATATGTCTCTGGAAGGGCGAGTTGCCTTAGTGACGGGGAGCGGGCGTGGGGTAGGCCGGGCTATCGCCATAATGCTTGCAACCGATGGTGCAGACATAGCGGTCAACTACCGCCGGGACGAGACTTCAGCAGCAGAAACCGTTTCCGTTATTGAGAAACTCGGCCGCAAAGTCAAAGCGTATCAAGCTTCGATAGACAGCTTCGAGGACGATGCTGAAATGGTAAACCTCGTCGAAGCAGAGCTGGGCCCTGTGAGTATCCTTGTCAACAACGCTGGAATCGCGAGCCGTGGGCAGTCGGTAGTTGATACTGAACCAGCGGAGCTGCTACGCGTGGTGGCAACCCACGCGTTTGGTCCTCACTATCTCGCAAAACTCGTACTTCCGAAAATGCGCGAGCTCACCCGCGGTGACATCATCATGATTTCCAGCGTGGCGAGCCGCAGTCTTGGAGCTTTTGGCGCACCCTACAACATGGGCAAGACGGCGATGGAAGCGTTGGCTTATACGCTTGCCAAGGAAGAAAAACGCTACGGCATTCGGGTCAACATCGTAGCCCCGGGACTCGTCGAAACGGAGATGGGGCGGCGGTTGATGAAAGCCACAGCCGGGGTTGACGATTTGCGGCAACTCGACGCCTCGATGCCTTTCGGTCGCGTCTGTCAGCCGGAAGATGTCGCTAACGTGGTGCGTTTCCTCGTGTCGGACCAGAATTCTTATCTGACCGGGGAGCGGTTGTATTGTGACGGTGGTGGTCCAGTAGGCTGAAGGGGGCACAATGGACAGGAGATTTGACGGCAAAGTGGCGGTGGTTACTGGCGCTGGTTCCGGGTTCGGTAAGGCAATTGCCGAGCGTTTTGGACATGAAGGTGCGAGCGTAGTTCTTGCCGACATTGACGAGACTAACGGTCGTGCGGTAACCGATGCGTTAGCAGCAGCGGGTGTCGATGTAATGTTTGTTGCGACCGATGTGTCGCAAAGTGATCAGGTAAAACGCCTCATCGATTCGACCGTCGAACGATTCGGTGGATTGGACATCCTGATAAACAACGCCGGATTTTCACATCGGTCCATGTTGATGTGGGAGTTACCCGAGGAAGACTTCGACCGCGTCTTCGCAGTGAACACGCGGGGTGTATTTCTCGGCTGCAAATACGCGATACCAGAAATGGCTAAACGCGGCGGCGGGGTCATCATCAACACGGCTTCCATCGGCGCGAGTTGTCCGCGACCCGGTGTTACCGCCTACAACGCAACAAAAGGCGCCGTTGTCACGCTCACCCGGGGGCTGGCGGTAGAGGCAGCACGCTTCAAGATACGGGTGAACGCGGTTAACCCCGTAGCGTCAGAAACAGGCTTCATGAAAGGCGCATTAGGTGTCGAACGTCTCTCGGAGGAGGCCAAGGCCGGCTTAATCGCTGGAATTCCACTTCGCCGGTTGAGCGAACCTGCCGACGTCGCCGCGAGCGTAACGTTTCTGGCCTCGGAGGACGCGTCGTTTCTAACCGGGGTGTGCCTGGATGTGGATGGAGGTAGAAGCATCTCGTAGTTCAAACACCGGACAACACCTCGATATGCGCATGTGCCGATCGCGAAAGCGCATTGAGATCGTAGCCTCCTTCCAGTGCGGAGACGATTCGCCCCTCGCAGAATCGGTTGGCGAGATCCACGATCAGCTCGGTGATCCAACGAAAATCTTCATCTTCCAGAAGTAACTCGGCAAGGGGATCGTCACGATGTGCATCAAATCCGGCGGACACCAGGATGAATTGCGGTCGATGTGCTTCCACCGCCCGGGTCCAGTCGCGCTCGACCGCTGTTCGAAACGCTGAGCTATCCGTTCCAGCGGGCAATGGCGTGTTGACAATATTATCTCGCACAATGTCTGTATAACGGTGCGGATAGAACGGGTGTTGAAAACTGGAGCACACCAGCACTTGTGGTGTGTCCTTGAAAATGTCGACAGTTCCATTGCCGTGATGCACGTCGAAATCGAGGATGGCGACGCGCTCTATCGCGTCGTCCTCGAGCGCCGTAATGGCTCCCAGGGCAATACTGTTATAAAAACAGAAACCCATCGCGGTATCCGCTTCGGCATGGTGTCCGGGAGGGCGCACGGCACAAAAAGCACGTTGGGTGTTACCGCACAGCACTTCGGCCACTGCACCGGTAACGGCTCCGGCAGCCAATGCTGCAGCGCGTAGACTTCCCGGTCCCATGGCGGTATCGGGGTCTACATTGAACAAGCCCGAATCTGGGAGTGCCGCGTTGAGGGATTGGAGGAAGGTTTCGTCGTGAACGCTGCTGAGTGTTTGCAGATCGACCGGCTGGGCAAGCCGTGTGTCTAGATCTGCCTGTAGGCCGCTATCGTGCAGATAACGCAGGAGAGTGCTCAGCCGTTCCGGTCGTTCCGGACTGCCGGGCATCATCTTGTGTTCGAGGCAGTCCGCGTGAGTGATGAGTTGCATGCCACCTTATAACACGGGCGGACTATTCATGAGTTCGTCTAGCGAGAGGATTGGAAATAACGGACCTGCCGAGCAGCTGGTGAAATTCCTCTAATGGGATGGGTGGCGATAAAAGGTAACCCTGTACGTCGGTGCAGCCGAAGTCGCCCAGAAGCTTGAGCTGTGCCTCATTTTCCACACCCACTGCGACGACTCGCAATTTGAATCGATCACCTAGCAGACAGATCTGCTGAACGAGATCCGCGGCCTGGGGGTCGGTTTCGATGTTGGCGGTCAGAGAGCGGTCGATTTTGAGCGTATCGACGGGACAACGAAGGAGTTTTGGCGGGTCGATGAGCGAATTGCCAAGGTTGTCGAGTGCAAATCGCACGCCGAGATCGCGCAGTTTATAAAGCTGATCTCGGTAAGTGTCCACAAGGTGCAGCATGTTTTCGTGGGAGAGTTCGAGTTCGAGCATTGTCGGTTCCAGCCATCTTTCGACTCGAATGCGATCGATTTGTTTGGAAATAGCGTTGTTGTGAAACTGTTGGGGTGACACATTAATGCACAGCCACAAGGGATCGATAAGTCGCTCGAACCAAGTAGCAGCTGCGCGGCAGGCCCGCTCCAACACCCAATCTCCGATGCGTGCCATATGTCCGTGTTGCTCGGCGATCGGGATGAAATGATTCGGGGCGAGTTCACCCACTTCCATCCCTTGCCAGCGCAGTAGCGCCTCTGCGCCACGTAACTTGGTGCCCTGCAAATTCCATTGCGACTGGAGCACCAGGGAAAACTCATCGCGATCCAATGCCTCGGGGATACGTGCGGAAAGATTTGCATCCGTTAGGCCTTCCACGCGGTTGCCGCCTTGTTCTGCCGCTCTGCCCATGGCCTGCCACGCATCCGCCCAGATCCTCTCAGAATCAGTGAACGTCGCTTCGAAGCTGTAGCCGATGCTAACGGTTATGAATATCTCACCGCCGCCATACGTGACTGATTGTTGTACGTCGCTCAGTAACTTGTGACTCGCTTCGTGTAGCGCCCGTTTACTCGTTTTCGGGAGGGCAACGATGAAACAAGAGGCGTCGTAAAATCCGAGTTCCCCGATACGTGGCAGCGCTTGGCGGATGTGTGCGCCGAGCGCGCTCAAGAGATCCGTTTTGCTGACCGGATCAAGATCGGCGTACAGGTGTTCGGCGTGATCGAGGTGGATGATCATCAAGCCCATTGGCATACCGTTGTAACGCTCGAGGGAATTGAAGAGTTCTTCGTGACGCGGCAGGCTCGTGATGGGTTCAGTGCGATCGAGTTCAGAGAATTGCGATCGGAAACGCCGTGCGTTCACGCAGGTTTTTAACTGTTGATACAGTACTGCATCGTCTTCAGACGGGTTGACAGTTGCAATGTTTGCTCCGGCTGTTTCGGAGCCTAAAAACACCAACGCTGCACTGATGAACCCAAGATGCGCAAAAGCCTGACTGTCGTCGCTCATCACCACATCGGGAGCCTGCGTGACGGTTGTCAGCATGTTCACCAGTGTGGCGATATCGTCCGTCATCCAGCAACTCCAACCCGCGGTCGCCGCCAGCAACGACAACCGTTCGCGGAGACTTCGGTCTTTGATGAGACCACAGAGTTTCAAACGGCGATATCCTGTTTTGACAATCCCAATTAAGTGTAGACAGTATCCGGGAAGGCAAACTGTTTGCTTGTACTTGCGCACACTTTTACAAACATGCCTCATAAATTGCGTAATCTTGTTGCAATCAGCAGCGAAAAAAAATCATGAAACGAAGCGTTTGGATTATTAAGGTAGCGCGCTCGATCCCAGCTGACGGATGACAACCACCCGATTGTCGACGAGCAGGTCCACATTTATGTGATTGCCTTGTCCAGAGAGCGCCACTGTCTCGCCGTCCGCTTGGGTCATGACCCAACCATCGATTGATGTGACATTCGTGATCCGCACCGTTGTGCTACTACCTTTGTTCGCTGCGTTTTGTGGGTGCGCTGCAAGATGTAGCGCCGAGCCATCCCATTTCGCTTCGCTGAGTGCGATTCGTGGGAAGTCGACACCTTCTATTGTTGGTTCGTCGAACTTGATTAGGTTCGGATGGTTGAAGATGTTTGACCAAGCACCTTGTGTGCAAACCCAACCTGCCATGGTTCGAGCGTTCCATTGACCGCGTGGATGTGGCTCGTTGAGCCCAAAGCCGAGGGTGAACTCTCCAGAATCACGATCCCAGGTTGGTTCGATGTGTTCCTCGGCTGCTGCCCATATGCGTTGTTTGGTTACCGGGTCGGCGAACTCACCTGCGACCTGCAGGAGCATCGTTGCCCTGGCTGGATCATCCAGGCCGGTAATCGGTCCGTCACCCAGAACACCATTGAGCAGCGCTATTGTATGCCATCCCGCTTGAGCGACTTTTTGTTGCTGCGGCGCAAAATACCAGGTGGGTGCGATGATGCCGATGGGTCCACTACCCACGTGTTGATCCACGATTGGATCGTAGTACAGGTCAAGTCCAACTGGGTCGCCATCCTCCCAGACCACGTAGTTCTCAGCAGCATATTCCCACCACTTGTCGAACGCACGATGGTGTTCGGTGGCGAAGATTTGGTCGTAGAGCCTCAGACCGAGGCCCGCACCACTGAGTCAGTAAGGCCAGATCTTAGTGTTCTCACAGTGGCAGCCGAAGTGGCTGTTGTGCCATTGATTGGCAAGGTGAGCAGCCACGCCCGAGTGGCTCCAGGTGAACGTGTTATCGCCGTCGCGGATCATCTCAAAGGGTTGATCCCACTTGGCATCGCCTGACACGTATCGATGCAGGCTCATCAGCAGGGTGAAGAAACCCTTGTAAAATAACATCCCGTCGGCTGCGACTGGATCTGCCTGGACGCCGTACGGGTGAATGCCATTGGCAGTCCAGCCTGGTACGTCGTAATCGCCCCAGAGCGAGGGTGGAATGAGGGGTCGATATCTATCCGGGTAATTCGACCGATCGGGATCGTGGCCGAACTGCGTCATCCAGTCTGAGGCAGACCACCAGCTGGTGTGACGGGAGACCAGTTCATCGAGGATAGTGCTGTAGACCTCACGCCATGCAGGAGTGCGGTCGCTCATCAGCGCCATCGCGTAACTCGAGTCTATGAGGTCAAACCGGTGCCATGAGGTCATCGGCTCGCCAGTGGCGTCGTCCCAGTGTGGATGCGGTCGACCTTCTCGGTCCCAGTTATCTGGCGTCGTTGCTTTGCGGTGCAGGTAACGCAACCAACCTAATGAACGATCATCGAGTGCAACCATCTAATTTGGTTCCAGAAACCGCTGCTGTTCGACCCTAACCGGCCGGTAAGCTATTGTGCCTTTTTACCGCGCCACGCCACTTTCAACCATGGCTCATCAAAGTGGAAGTTTATGAACCATACGCTGACAACTGAACAAAAACAAAAACTCTATAAAAATGGTTACCTCGTGCTAAAACAGGTGATCCCGAAAGACATGGCCAACAAGGCCAGGCGACTACTTTTCGAGCGCATGGGGTTGTTGCGCAGCGCCGCAGCCAAGGCAGCCGGATCCGGAAACGTGAAGTCCCTGGAAGAAGCAAATCGATTGATGGGTCGCTCCGGCGGGAGCGCGACGATTATGAACTTGTTTAACGAAACACCGGTTAAACCATTACTTGAGTCCGCGTTTGGTGAGCCTGTTTATCCGGTACGTGGTGCACAACTGGCAATTATTTATCCCGCCGAAGATGGCCAAACCGTCAATGAAGCGGGTTTTCGTAACGTCGATACTCCGTTTGCCGGCTGGTGTGGTCACCTGGACGGTTTATGGAACGGTGGCATCGCCACCCCACCGGTAGATCGCGATCTATCACTCGAGGAAGAAGAAAAGTGGCAGGGTGAGCGTGGAATGAACAGCGCTTTGAAGTATCACCCGCAACACAATACAAATATTTCCTGTTTTACGGCGCTTGTTGCCGTTGCCTTATCCGATCAACGGATGGAAGGTGTTGGCAACCTGGGTTTGTTAAAAGGTGGCCATCACAAGATGGAAGCTTTTTTTCGCTGGCAGAGAGAACAAGGAGGTCCGCTAGGTCCCGAAGGTCCAGGCTGGCCGAGAACTGATGAAAAGGCTCCCAACAAACATGGACTGGTGCATTACCCCGACAAAGTAAAAAAGTACTACAAACGTGGTGCCATCGTTTCCGCTACAGGGCAAATATGGCCTAAGCCAACTTTTATGAAAGTGCGAGCTGGAGACGCGATCATCGTTCACTACGCGACTCCCCATTCGAGCACGCGTGTCCTGGGTGTTGAACCTCGATTGATGGTCTATTTCAGAACTGTCGCTGAATCACGTCCGGAAGAATTTCTTTCCGTATACCCGGATGCGTTGTGCGATAACTGGCTGGAGTGGAAAGGTATGCGCGAAGTCAGTGGTGTCAAAGCGAAATAATCCAGCTACTTGGCGTGCAAATACACCTGCTTGTGATCGCGGCTGCAAGTTAATACCCGTCCCAGCGGTTCCAGATAGGGACTCTGCCGCGCAGGTTGACCGTTGATGGTCTCTACGTTTAAACGTTTAAGCCGCCGGGCTAAATGCACCAGCAAGGCACACAAACCGTCGAGCTCAGGGTGGTCGGCAGGTAACAAGAAGGTCAGACGTTTCCCACTGTTCTCCACGATGAGCGCGAGTTCTCCTTTGTAGAAGGCGAGATAGTTCTGCGCACGTCGTTGCGGCAACGCTTCCCAAGGTAGACTCATGCCGCAGGGAGAGGCGGGATCCAGTGCAGACATCCACAAATAATCGTTGGGTGTGTTGTTTTGTTGAAAGTGATGCAAAGCGCGCGGTGTGATGAACTGCGGACCCGAAAGCTCACTGAAGAAGTAGCCCGTCACCACTTCGCCGGAAAGCTCCATGATGCGCAGCGCCTTGAAGAGATTGCGCCAGCGCATGGTGCCGCCTTCCCGATTGGCGAGCTCACGGCACACGAAACCGTATCGATCGAGCAACAGTCGCGCCCGTTCCTTGTTGTCTTCGAGTTCGGTGAGCGCATCGGGCACATCTTCTGCCACCGTGTTGAGCGACCAGTTCCCGGACCATCCCTGCGCTAAGCTGCGCGCGCGACGTCTTTCTCGATGAGAAGCTCGATGAGTCGTGCGCGCGGGTTCGCTTAAGGAAAATTTACGTGCCTGGCCCTGCCGGATTGGTGCCAGCGAGTCTGCGGAGAGTTCTCCACGCCATACGGATTGCCACCAGCGCTCGCTGAAGGCGACCAGCCCCTCGTCAGTCAAATCGGCAATCTGGAAAAAGCCGTAGCGGGCATTTGGGTCGGCGAAGTAAGTGGCGAGTTCCGCAGGCTCTTTAAGTACATGCATGAGCTCGAGGTCTTCTGGATAGCCGATTGTGATCTGCTCGGACGCGACTCCGAGCCAATTGAGCTGCTGCTGGGTGAATGCCTGATCCAGATGGTAGTCGGCAAACTCAGTAAAACGTGCGGCCAGGAGATCGTCGAGCCAGGTGGATACGGGTGCGGCATAACCGCGTAGTTGCTCGAGCACCTCGATCATCGTTTGATCGTCGAGTGTGCGTGCGAATCCCTGCCAGGCCATGAGAAACACCGGCAATTCGGTCACCGGACGCGCCGTTACTTCCGGGCGTTGCCGGGCGCGTTGAAAGCGCAGCAGAGCCTCAAAGTTCTCGGTGTCACAGTAGAGTTCGGTGTCGTCGTTTTTGAGCAACGCGCCATAAATCAACTGCTCGCGATCCTCGAGCAGACCGTCCGGAACCGAAGGTAACAACGTCTTGATATGGTCTTCGCTCAAAGGCCCGTAGAAAGAGAGAATTTCCATCGCGTACTGCTCGGCGGTGCGCGGATCATCAACCTCGGGAACGGGGCCGCTCACCTCGGCATCGTGACAGAACCCGCTCTGTATCAAGCCGCTGAGTAGCTCCCGATGAGTTACCCAGCTACGTCCCCCGAGTGTGAGTCTTGCCACATGAACGTGTTCGAATGCATCGACGAATTCGCTTTCCGGGATGAGCACCCGTTCTTTGAGCCACTCGAGCCATTCTTCCTCGGTTTGTGGTTGGTAACCCTTGGCTGTTCGTTGCCGTTTCGCGAGAAACTCATCGACGGTTTCGGGTAACAGCTTGGGTCGCAATGACTCATCATGAATGGCACTGCGAATAAGATCCTCGTCGAGCGCGCTGGGTTGCCGCCGCTCAGGTGTGTCGTCAGCGTACATGTAGCGATTGATCTGATCGAAAGTGATGTTGCTGGCGAATGGGCTCGGGGTGGTGGTATTGACGAAAGTCCAGGAGATCTCACCACTCTGCAGCTCTCCTAACATGCGAGACAACGCGTCAAGATCGAACTCGTCGTTGAGGCAGGTCCGCCAGGTTTCGAGCAACACCGGAAAGTCGGTGTACTTGGCAGTTGCCGTCATCAGTTTTTTGGCTTGCAGACGGCTCATCCACAAAGGCAGACGCTGGTTGAAACGTTGCCTGGTGATCAGCAGCGAGCGCCCGGCACATTCGCGAAATCGCGCCCCGAATAGACCCGATCCCTCGAGGGATTTGCGCAGCAGCGCAAGCAGGTTTTCCGGTGTCACGAGTGTCGTTATGAGAGCCGGATCGGGATTTGACTTGAGCTGGATCACCACCGCGTTGTTGTCTGCGTGAATCTCAGGTTCACCGTCGAACTTTTTACGTCATGCAGCGTCCAGCGCCAGCGCCCAGGGGCGATTGAGACGCCCGCCCCAGAATGTATGAATGACTACCTGTCGCTCACCGTCGGGCCCGTGGTAGCCCCCCGGACCGGTGTGTACCAGCTCGATCAGTACATGATGGCGGTGGGGTAAAGCAGTGCCGCTGGAACTCCTCTGTCGAGCGAGATAGTCGATGAGTTCCGTTGCAGCGGTTTCTTCGAACCCACGCTGATCAATGAGATCAGCCTTCAGTTTTTCCTCACGGCCCTCGGTAAAAGCCGATTCCGCGAGTTCGAGGTACTGATTGATGCGTTCCGAAAAGTGAAAACTGCGGTTGAAGTTTTCCGAGCGCCAGAAGGGCGGTGCCGTACTGCCTGCTCGACCAGGCGTCACCATCACATCGTTGTGGGTAATGCGCTGAATCTGCCAGTTCTGGGTACCCAGTGTGAACGTCTGCCCGGTAGTTGCTTCCCAGACGAATTCTTCGTCCAGATCTCCGAGCATCGCGCCCGTGTTGGCATGGCGCAGAGTGTAATACCCACGGTCGGGGATGGTACCGCCGGAATTGTACAAGGCGAACACGGCGCTTTTTTGCGCCTTGACCGTCTGGTTGATGCGGTCGTAGACGATGCGCAGCTTCAACTCCCGGACGCGTGAGCCTGCGTAGCGGCCGGCGACCATGTCCTGCACGAGATCGCAG
>SMWK01000274.1 GCA_004356895.1 Gammaproteobacteria bacterium | reverse complement strand
TTCGCAGGCTACTTGCATCACCTTCGGTCAGTTCCATTTCGAAGTGCTCGACGACAAACGCACCTTCCGGAAAGTTCCACGCATCGGTGTCGGTAAATCCAATTCGGCTCGCATCCGGTAGGGCCACCCAACGACGTTTAGTGGCGCCATCTGACCAGAACGGATGATTGAGGTCGTATTCGATCAACCCCGATGCGGGGATGAGTTGATTGAGATCGGTAAAGAGGCCCGTTTCTGACAATAGATCGGGAAGGTTTCCCCCACCGGTAGCTTCTTCCAGCCGGGAGATAGTGCCGCCCCCAGAAACAACATACAGCTCGCCCTGATTGTCCTCGCCAAACGAGGTAGGTGTGTTGGCCTGGGCTATCTGGTCGTTGCTCAAAACGTTCGCACCGTCGAAGCGTAGCGCCCAAAGCGCACCACTTCCAAAGTCGGCGTAGAGGTAGCGGCCCTGCAGGCCAGGCAGCATATTGCCGCGGTATACGTAGCCACCAATAATTGCGACCCCTCCGCTCGCGTGGCTGTACTCGAATATCGGCGGGATGAACGTCGAATTCGGAGGCGTACTGCCACTGTCATCAAAAGCTTGAGTCCCTTCAAAGACACGCCAGCCATAGTTGCCACCCGCGGTAACGATGTCGATCTCTTCCCAATTTCCTTGCCCGACATCCCCCAGCCACAGATCTCCGGTCTGACGATCGAAGGAATAACGAAAAGGGTTACGAAGTCCGTAAGCGTACGTTTCTGCCATGAAATTTGGCTCACCAATGAACGGATTGTCGATTGGCACGTCATATGGATCATTGGAATTCGCCGGATGTACATCGATTCGCAGCATGCTTCCGAGCGGGTTTGCGGGGTTCTGAGCGTTGTTGTTCGGATCTCCTCCGCTACCGCCATCACCCATACCCACGTACAGATAGTCGTCCGGACCAAAGGCCAGCATGCCCCCGTTATGATTCGAGAATGGTTGATTTACCACGAGAATCATCTTCTCACTGGTCAAATCCACCATGCTGGACCCGGCCGACCAGGTGAAACGGGAGATGACCGACCGGCGTGGATTGTCTGCGGAGTAATGTACGTAGATCGTTCGATTCATGACGAAGTCCGGATCGAAGGCGAGGCCAAGCAAGCCCTGCTCGCCTCCGAACAACACACGACTGGAAAGATCGAAAACAATCGACGACGTGACTGTCGCTCGGTCATTGACGAAGGCATGTACCCGACCCGATTGCCGGACCACAACCAACCGATTTTCTCCAGGCACCCCAGCAAGGAACAACGCGTCCGGGAAAATCAGGTTCGGGAACGCGGCTATCAGGTTGTAGGTGCCGAGCCCAATTTCGCCACTTGGCAACATAAACACAGCAAGTGGCGACCGGCTGGTTAGTCCAAACGGATCTTCAGGCGGGTTGCTGACGGGAGGATCGACAACAACATTTCCGTTTCCACCGCCGCCGCCTCCACAGCTTGCCGTAAACCAAACGACGACAAACCAACCAAATGTGCAGAAAACGCGCGCCATTCGGGCACTCCAGGAAAGAAAATCTCAGCCGGGCTAGTATACCCAGATGAGCCGAGTTGGTAGGTTTTCTGACAAAAATGCCAACCCAAAAAACCTACAAACCACTTACATTCCTTCACGGTTGCCTCTCAAATGGAGAGACAGCCCACTTTGATTCACAGTAAAATTACTGGTCTGAGTAGATCGAGGGATCTCACTTGGCTGAGAAAGAAACACCATCGGTAACTTCCGATTACCATGCAGTAGTAATCTGTTCGACTCCGGAGAGTTGCACGCTGGTTCAATCGCTTGAGGATTATCCGTTCCTGTCGGACGAAGCCCCTCGGTTGCCACTGTCTGGTTGTACACTAGATTGTAATTGTACCTACCAGCATCTGGAAGATCGGCGTCACAAGATCCGCCGAGAAGAAGACGATGGTATTTACAGCTTTTTCGAAGGACCCGACCTACGCCTGGTCCCGGGTCGTCGCTCGACCGACGGACCGCGGCAGTTCCCGTGGACCAGCACTCAAGCCCGAAGCCGTTAGTCGCCCGGGCAACTCTCCCGTCCAACTAATTCGAATTTTGCCGTGAAGTGGCGCATGGCCGCAGGTTCTTCAACGATCCGGTAATGTCCGAGCGAATCCTTCACGTCGCTGAGTTCCTCGAATACCATCGGCGCCAGCAAAAATATCGCGTACGATCTCTTTGATCGATCGATCAATAATCGTCTTCAAGCCCGGCTCCTCATGCGCTTTCCCAAATTACTTATTCGGGTTGATCAGGAACTTCTCTCCAGTCGCCTGCTTGCCATACACGGCAATCGCGTCCAACTGCAACGCCTCGGCAAGCGAAACCTCACGTGTGTAGCTACTGGCAAAAGTCGTTTTTACTTCAGCGGCTACACGCTCCTTGAGCTTCTGAGTTTCTTCAGCGCCTATCTTTTGTAGAAATGGCGTCAGTAGCCATCCGCCGATACCCCAGGCCATGCCGAAGTTGCGGGTAAGTTCGGTTGGACTGCGATCCAGCCCACCGTATATGTACACCTGTTTATGTACGGTGGATCCGTAGCGGCTGTACTCCTTCGCAGTCTTGTTGGCCGCAGCCTCCATGCAGGCAAGAATCTGACCGGCCAATTTGCCACCACCCGTGGCATCGAAGGCGAGCGTAGCCCCTGTGGCGACAAGTGCGTCGGTCAAATCATCCAGGAACGAGGCAGCGCTGGAATTACAGACCTGGGTTGCGCCAATGGATTTCAGGAGATCGACGTTTTCGGGTTTCCGGACGATATTTACCAGCTCCACGCCATCTTTGAGACAGATCTTCTGCAGCATCTGCCCCAGATTGGAGGCGGCGGCCGTATGTACCAATGCGCTATGGCCTTCCGTACGCATGGTTTCTACCATGCCAAGCGCCGTCAGCGGGTTGACGAAACACGAGGCACCCTCTTGCGGCGTAATGCCCTCGGGAAGCAAAAGACACTGGGAAACCTTGAGGCAGCGCAACTGCGAGTACATGGCACCACCCAATACGGCCACGGTTTTACCCATGAGCGCCTGAGCTTCTTCCGATGAGCCAGCATTTACAACCACCCCGGCGCCTTCGTTACCCACCGGGAGAGACTGATCCATCCTTGCTGCTACGTTGCGCATCAGCCCTTCTGGAATGTTGGCAGTTACGACCGGGTTATCAGCCGGGCCGGATACTTCTGCGGTTGTCATGTCTGCCATGCCGAACAGGAGCCCCAAATCTGAAGGATTTATCGGGGAGGCTTCGACCTGAACCACAACCTCATTCGGCCCGGGCTCCGGGACCTCGATGTCGGCAAGCGATATCTCGAGCGTACCTTCGGCCTTCACGGTTGAACGCAATTGAAGTGTCATATTTGTTTTCCCAATCCTGCTATTAATGTATTGCTAGGAGTCTGCGGACAGCGTCCATGCCTATGCAAGTTCCCGTGATTCTGGACGGGAACTCGCAAATTTCCATGTGAACCGAGGTAACGTTACTCGCTGGTTGATCCTCGGAAAGCGTTCACGAGTTCCTGTTGTACCTGAGCCGTTACTTCTGCGTAGTGGCTGAAATCCATCGTAAAGCTGCCCTCGCCACCGGACAAAGACTTCAACCGAGAGTGATAAGTCTGTATCTCCTTCAGAGGTGCCTTGCCGGAAACCTCCATGACGTTTTCTTGAAGCATCGTAGTGCCTCTAACGGAACCCCGCATACCAGCGAGATCTCCCGCGACCCCTCCCACACAATCGTCCGGCACCGTAACCGCGACATCAACGATAGGCTCCATGACAACCGGCGCCGCATTACGAATAGCATCGAGAAAAGCTTTCTTCCCTGCCTGCACGAAAGCAATTTCCTTCGAATCTACCGAGTGGTGTTTACCATCGTATACCGTGACCTTCACATCCTGTATCGGGTAACCAGAAATGGCGCCCATACTCAAAACCTGGCGCACACCAGACTCCACGGCTGAGATGTACTGTGTAGGAATCGAGCCGCCGACAACCGCATTGGCAAACTCGAATCCACTGCCAGCTGGCAGTGGCTCTACGCGGAGAAACACTTCACCAAACTGACCAGCCCCGCCGGTTTGCTTTTTGTGACGACAATGACCTTCCGCTGGTCGCGTAATGGTTTCTCGATAAGCGATAGACGGCAGTGACGTTTTCACCTGCAAACCATAACGATCCTCGATTTCCTCTAACACCGTTCGTAGGTGGAGTTCACCGAGACCGCGCAGCACAATTTCATTCAACGAAGCGACGTGTTCCACCTTGAGCGAAGGATCTTCGGCCTGGAGTGTATGCAGCGCGTCGGAGGTTTTCTGAGCATCGGCGTCGTTAGGCGGGCTGATGGCAAGCCCGTACATCGGAGCCGGCAAGCGATTGCATTTCAGATGAAAGTGATCCTCGTCGTGGGAATCGTGCAACACGGCATCGAAGTGCACATCGTCTACGCGCGGAATCGCACAAATATCCCCCGGCACACATTCTTCTATTTTGCTGTGTTGTTCTCCAGATAGTTTTAACAGTCGAGTGACCTTGATGGGTTTACGTGCGTCACCGACGAACAGCTGAGCACCGACGCGAATCGTGCCCTGATGAACACGAATAATGCCCAGGCGCCCTTTGAAGGGATCAATACTCACCATGAATACGTGACCGATGACGTGTTCATCCGCTGTTGGTATCACTTTGACCGGCTCAGCCTCACTCCCTTCGCCTTTCAAGAAACGTGGTGGGTTACCTTCCGTGGGGTTGGGCATCAGCCGCTCGAACACCTCAAGTAGTTCGGGTATCCCGGCACCCGTAGTCGCGGAAGTGAAACACACCGGTATCAAATGTCCTTCTCGCAGCGCTTTTTCGAAGGGTGCATGGAGTTGCTCAGGCTCCAGTTCATCACCCTGCTCGAGATAGAGTTCCATGAGATCCTCGTCAACCTCCACGACCTGGTCGATGATTTGCGTATGTGCCGATTCGACGGTTCCAAAGGCCGTGGTTGCACCCTTGGGTTGGAAAAAACAATCCACCACGCCTTTGCCAAGTTCCGTAGGTAAGTTGAGTGGCAGGCACTCCGGTCCAAAAGTCGTCTGAATCTGATCCAGAATCGCCCCGGGATTTGCGCCCTCCGCATCGATCTTGTTGATGATAATCATGCGGCACAATTGTTGCTCTTTTGCGGCTTCCATAACTCGTTGAGCCACTGTATCAATACCCGCCACCGCGTCGATCACGACAGCCGCCGTCTCCACTGCCGGTAACACCGACACCGCTCGACCGTAGAAATCCCAGTAACCGGGGGTATCGATCAAATTGACGTGAATGTCAGCATGCGTGAAGTGGCACACCGACGGATACAGCGAATGGCCTTGTTGACGTTCGCGAGGAGCAAAATCGCAAACCGTATCGCCACCTTCCACAGAACCCGGCTTCGCTATGGCGCCCCCTGCGAACAACAGCGCTTCGGCGAGTTGAGTTTTTCCGGAGTGTCCAGGCCCAACCAGACAGACGTTACGAATATCAGCAGTTGTGTATGCCATGTTTTGTCCCCTTCCCACGGGTGGAGGGCAACTATATGACAATTTCAGCAGTCGCGCTGCCCCCGCGCGCGCCCGCGCGGCACCGGCATGAACCCAGGCGCCAATAACCAACCCAAAGCGCCGGATGACGGCGTTTCGGGGCCGGCGAGATGCAAAGAAGACCTTGGGAGACTTGCATTCAGCGGCTAGCGTCGGATACTGACCCAAGCCAATCAACCCACCGGAAGTGCCTGATGAGCAACCACCAACGTCTCGCTCTGCTGACCACATTGATCGCCTCGATGTGCCTGATTCCAGTGGCCTGGACGGCCGAGGACAGCTGGGAGGTTCCGCGCACTCCGGATGGACGTCCCGACCTGCAGGGTGTGTGGGCCAACAATAGCGCCACACCCATGGAGCGACCGGACTCGTTAGCCGGCAGAGAACGCTTGACGGACGCTGAAGTAGCGCAGCTGCAGGCCAGGTCAGACAAGTTGTTTAATGGCGAAAGCGACGCAGCATTCGGCGATTCGGTGTTTACAGCCGCGCTTGCGGGTGACGAAGAACACGTCTCCTACGACCCGACCACCGGCAACTACAATCACTTCTGGGTAGTAGAGCGGGATTTCGACAACCGCACGTCCCTTGTCGTGGACCCGCCCGATGGAAAAATTCCGGCTCTGACGCCTGCCGCAGAACAACGGACAGAAGCTCGAAAAGCCTATCTGGCAGAACATCCGGCTGATTCCTACGAGGACCGCATAAACTCCGACCGCTGTATCACCTATGGCGTGCCGTTCCTCGGCGCCGGATACAACGGCTACTTTCAAATTGCCCAGACACCCGACCACATTGTCGTTCTCCAGGAGATGATCCACGAAGCACGGGTGATTCCCCTGGACGGTCGCCCACACCTGGATGCGGCGATTCGTCAGTGGACGGGGGACCCACGTGGCCATTGGGAGGGTGATACGCTCGTTGTGGAAACCAAAAACTTCTCCTCAAAAAGCCGCTTCCTGCAATCCAGCGAAAACCTGCATCTGCTGGAAAGGTTTACCCGGATCGGTCCGCAGACGCTGCGGTGGGAGTTGACCATCAGTGACCAAACGACGTGGACGAAACCCTGGTCGGTGCGGATTCTCCTTGCCAAATCTGAAGACGACATTTTCGAGTACGCCTGTCACGAGGGTAACTACGCCATGGAAGGCATCCTGTCCGGTGCCCGGTCGGACGAAATGGCACAAACCGCGGGGGCAAATAGTGGTTAAGACCCTACCTATCCCGACAGTGCTCCTCGTTGTCGGGTTTTCCCTCGCAGCCGTCCCGGCGATTGCCCACCACGCGTTCTCCGCCGAGTTCGACGCCACTGCACCCGTTCAGCTGCATGGCAAAGTCACCCGCATCCAATGGATCAACCCCCACGCCTGGATACATATCGCGGCCGAACAGGAAGATGGCTCCACCGTCGAGTGGATGATCGAGGGCGGCACCCCCAATGCGTTGATGCGTACCGGAATCAATAGAAATTCTCTTGCGATCGGTGCTGAAATTGTGGTCAGCGGCTACCAGAGCAAGGACAAGAAGTGCACGCCTGCCTGCAAGGCAAACGGTCGCGACATGACATTCCCCGACGGACGCAAGCTATTTATGGGCTCGTCAGGCACCGGCGCACCCCGCGACGGCTCCGATCCTCGCGAAGGCGATTAGACAACCCCCAGCACCCCACGCCTACTCGTTTGCTTGTTTCACCAAGTGCCCATACATCAGTTCCTCTGCGAACTCGACACACTTGAATTCAAGGAGTTGCGCATTGGCTTCCAGGCGCCGGTAG
>SMWK01000273.1 GCA_004356895.1 Gammaproteobacteria bacterium | reverse complement strand
GCCGCTGCCTTCGCCGTCTGGGCTGGGGGCTGGGAAGCTAGCTACGGGATAGCCACCGTTGGACCCGTGCCCTCCGGTTTACCGCAACTCACATTGCCACCCTTCAACGTCGATTTGTGGATAGATCTCCTACCGTCCTCTGCAATGATCGCGCTGGTCGCCTACGTCGAGAGCTTTACGATCGGAACAACGATTGCGACAAAACAGCGCACGCGAATCAACAGCAACCAGGAACTCATTGCTCTCGGGGCCGCCAACATCGGTGCTGCTTTCACCGGTGCCTATCCCGTTGCAGGCAGCTTTTCCCGGTCCAGCGTCAATTACCAATCAGGTGGACGAACTCCCGTTAGCTCGCTGGTATGTGTGGTGATCATCATCCTCACGTTGCTCTTTTTTACCCCTTTGATCAGACATCTGCCCCACGCCGCTCTGGCCGCCATCATCATGGTTTCGGTCGTCGGGTTGATGGACGTCAAGAGTTTTCGCGACCATTGGAAAGTTTATCGACAAGACACCATCACCCAGATCGTTACGCTCGTCACCGTATTGCTATTCGGTGTGGAAACCGGTCTGCTTACCGGCGTTGGGCTCTCCATTGCCTTTTTTGTGCGCCGCTCCAGCAAGCCGAATATCGCTATCGTTGGGAGAATTTCCAACACGGAACACTTTCGTACGGCCAGACGCCACGACGTCGAAACGTTCTCTCATGTAGCAGCCATTAGGGTTGACGAGAACCTCTATTTCGCCAACTCGAATCAAGTCGAAAACAAGCTTCTGAAAATTGTTCAACGCCGCCCGAACACAAAACATCTGTTGCTGGTGTGTAGTTCCGTCAACATGATCGACGTTACTGGTCTGGAGATGCTCTCCCGTATCAATGCGAATTTCGAAAGCCTCGGTATCAAACTGCATCTGTCCGAGGTGAAGGGAGAAGTGATGGAGCAACTGCAAGCCACGGACTTCATCGTCAACCTTTCCGGGAGCATCTTTTTTACTACGGATCAGGCGATGAAAGCGCTCTCCGAACGGGTCTGACGTCCATCACGGTATAGACGACAAAACTCGCTGTAGTAAGCTTCCTGGTTCTTGTAGAGGGGAAGTTCATGAAACTCGGCCTATCGCTCGGCTATTCCGGTGCACATCTCAATATTCCTATCGAAAAGGTTCAGCTCGCCGAACGTTTGGGATACGACTCCGTATGGACGGCGGAAGCTTATGGGTCGGATGCGATCACTCCACTCGCCTTCATCGCGGCCCACACCGAGCGGATTCGCCTCGGCACGGGCATTATCCAGCTCGCCGGCCGCACCCCGGCCAACGCCGCCATGGCGATTGCGACTCTGGATGCGTTGGCCGGAGGAAATCGCGCGATATGTGGTATCGGCGTTTCCGGCCCCCAGATCGTCGAAGGCTGGTACGGACAACCCTGGGGGCGTCCCTATTACCGAATCAAAGACTACGTGAGCATCATGAAGAAAATCTGGGCTCGTGAGGAACCAGTGACCCACGAGGGCAAAGAATTCAATCTGCCATTCACTGGCGAGGGTGCGCTCGGCATCGGCAAGCCGCTCAAATCCATTCTGCATACCAACCCGGACATCCCGATCTGGCTGGGCACCGGCATGGAGTCGACGGTGCGGCTCACAGCCGAAATCGCCGACGGTTGGTTGCCGCTCGGTTTTGTACCGGAGACGGCCAGTTTGTATGACACCTGGATCACAGAAGGGCTCGAGAAAGGTGGCAAAACGCCCGACCAGTTCGAGCGCCAGGCCGGGACCCAGGTGCAGGTGACCAACGACGTAAAGAGCGCACTCGACCGTGCAAAACCCGGCATTGCACTTTATGTCGGCGGCATGGGGCACAAAACCAAAAATTTCCACAACGAGATGATGATCCGTCGCGGTTATCCCGAAGCAGCAGCTCGAATTCAGGAGCTGTATCTGGCGAAACGCAAGGATGAAGCCATCGCCGCCGTGCCGGACGAGTTCGTCGACGAGGGAGCGCTCATCGGCCCCAAAGAACGGATCAAGAAGCGCTTCCGCGACTGGGAGGATTCGGGTCTCACCGGCTTGACGATCTCCGGTAATGAGGATGCGCTTCGACTAATGGCGGAGTGCGCACGGCTGAACTTCTAGGCACCGTTGAAGCAAACGAGGAGACAGTCATGTATCCAGGTAAATGGGGCGTCGAATTTCCGAACAAGGCTGCAGCTATTCACGCAGTCTCCGGTGACATCGTTACGTACAAAAACCTGAACGATCGCTCCAACCAGCTCGCTCAACTGATGTGGGAGAAGGGTCTTCGTCCCGGAGATCATGTGGCCATTTTCATGGAGAACAACCTGCGCTTCTTCGAAGTGGTGTGGGCAGCATTTCGGTCCGGGCTCTATCTCACCACCATCAATCGTTACCTGACCACAGAGGAGGCGGGTTATATCCTGGACAACTGCGAAGCGAAAGCTCTCGTCGCTTCCAAATATCTTGGCGAAGTTGCCGAGGATCTGCCCAAGTTCGCATCAACCTGTCACACCTGGCTGATGACGGACGGCACCGTCGACGGCTATCAGGCTTACGAGGAAACAATTGCCAATTACCCAGCCGTGCCACTCCCCGAGGAACCAGCCGGTCAGTTCATGCTCTACAGCTCCGGCACCACGGGACGGCCAAAAGGCATCATGCGCCCGATGACGGGTGGGAAGATCGATGAGGAAGATAGTCTCGTTGGCGCGTTGCAGCGCACCTTGTGGGGGTTCGATGAAAATACCATCTACCTCTCTACCGCCCCCCTGTACCATGCCGCGCCCATCGGATTCTGCACAGGCGTACAGGCGCTGGGCGGCACTGTCGTTATGATGCCCCGCTTCGACGAAATCGGCGCGTTGCAGGCGATTCAGGATCACAAGGTGACACACAGCCAGTGGGTTCCCACGATGTTCACTCGCATGTTGAAGTTCGACGAAAAACAACGCTCCGGCTTCGACCTCTCCACTCACAAAGTGGCCATCCATGCGGCGGCGCCTTGCCCGATGGGAATCAAGCGACAGATGTTCGACTGGTGGGGTCCGATCATCTACGAATACTACGGCGGCACCGAGCTGAACGGTTTCACTCACTGCACGCCCGAAGAGTGGCTCGCGCGCCCCGGCACGGTTGGTAAATCGCTCATCGGTATCATTCACATCTGTGGTGATGACGGTAAAGATTTACCCAACGGGGATCCGGGAATCGTCTACTTTGAACTGCCCGAGATGCCGTTCAAATATCACAAGGACGAAGCGAAAACCAAGGAAGCCCAGCACCCGGATCACCCCAATTGGTCCGCGCTCGGGGACGTGGGACACGTTGACGATGAAGGTTTTCTTTTCCTGACCGACCGAGCGAGCTTTATGATCATCTCCGGTGGCGTGAACATTTACCCACAGGAAATCGAAGACGCGATGATCATGCATCCATTGGTTGCCGATATCGCCGTGGTGGGTGTGCCCAACGAAGAGATGGGAGAGGAGGTGAAGGCGGTAGTGCAGCCACCAGACGGCGTCGCAGGAACGCCTGAATTGGCAGAGGAGTTGTTAGCGTATGCTAAGGAGCATATCGCTCACTACAAGTGTCCGCGGAGCATCGACTTCATGGCCGCACTGCCGCGTCTGCCTACAGGCAAACTCTACAAGCGGCTGATCAAAGACCCTTATTGGGGGAAGAAAGACTCACGAATCGTCTGAGTTACGCAGCCTTAGCTGCGCGCGATATGATCCAGCAACAGGCGCGTTACTTCCACGGCCGCCTGGTCAGTCACAAAGTGACCCACGTTGGGTAACACTTCGAACGCATAGGGTCCACTGACGAATTCAGCTGTCGCTTCAGCCGCAACACGCCCAACGGTGGCATCGGCATCTCCCCATATATAGAGTGTTGGTACACTTACTTCTCCCACATCAGCCAATGACAGAGCCGATCCGCCTGAACCCCCTGCACGGTACCAGTTGACCGCACATTCCAGCGCTTCGGGCTCGCACAGAACTGCGAGGTAGGCGTCCACATCTGGACTTGGTACACCCTGATCGGCCAAAGACCGTCGCAGTCGGGCGGCGTTGTTTTCCAGGAGTAGTTGCACCGTTTTCGGATCCTGGAATGCTTTGTGGTGTCTGGACCGATGGGCTTGTGCGGCGTCTTTTTTCATGGCGGCCCTGAAAGCCGCCGGGTGAGGCCGGGACAATATTGCGAGCGACCGGATCCGTTCCGGAAAATTGGCAGCCAGGAGCCAACTCAGCTGCCCACCCCAATCGTGACCGACCACATGGAAACGCTCATGTCCGAGTGCGCTCGCCATATCGAGCGCATCAACCACCAGCAGATCCGTGCGGTAATATTCTTTGCCCGTTGGTCTGGCGCCTGGAGAATAACCACGCTGGTCTGGGGCTACCGCGTAATATCCCGCGTCGGCCAGCGGTTGCAGTTGCTCTCGCCAGGTGTGGCTGGTTTGTGGAAACCCGTGTAACAACAAGACCAGGGGGTTAGTCGCATCCCCTGCCACCTCGGCCGTAAAAACAAGGCTGCCAACACGAATTTCCATACTCATGGCACTTGCAGCTCCGCGCCAAGTTCGTCCACACGCAACTCGCCCTCCCGCGTTTGTCCGCCAATTTCGAGAAACTTACGCATATTGCGTTGCGCCCCGTCGGTACGTAACAGACGCTGAAACAGATAAGCTTCTTCAACAAGCCCTTCGTGCAACGGCTTGTCTGCCGCATTGACGGACTGTTTCGCCAAACGGACGGCCTCAACGGGAAACGAGGCGATACGCCGAGCGAGTCTGTCGACAAATGGTCCGATCTCATCGGCCTCGAAGATCCGATTCAGATATCCCCACTTTTCCGCCGTTTCCGCATCGAGATCGTCGCCAGCGAGCACGATCTCCATGGCCCGCCCCCTGCCGACCAGGCGCGGTAACCGTTGCGTACCGGTACCACCCGGCAGGATTCCCAACGGTACCTCCATCTGGTTGATCTTGGTTACACCGCGCACGCCGTAACGCATGTCGAAGCTCGACACGAGTTCACTACCTCCGCCCCCTACCCGCCCCTCGATCTGGGCAATGGTGACTTTGTCCATCGTACGAAAACGTTCACACATCACGTGATAATCGTTCAGTTGTGGATCCAACTCCGCTTCGGTGTCCGTGGGAAAGCTCAAGATTGCTGCAACGTCGAAATGCGCCAGGAAGAAATCCGGATCGGCGCTTTTCATCACGACAACCGTGAGATTCGGATCCCTCTTGAGTTCGGTAGACAATGCCGCGATCTCTCCGTACAGCTGTACGGTGATCAGATTTATGGGCGGGTTGTGAATCGTTACCGTCGCGTAACGCCCCTCGATGTCCACATTCAGCAACTCGTAGTCATAGGCCATTTATTCTCTCCTGATGTCGTGCATGTACTCACGGTTAAACTGTTATGGCTTGATCTGAATGGAGAGTTCCCAGAAATGTGATGCCTGGTAAAACTGCCACACGAGTGCGCCGTTTGTCGCCAGCAATGCGAACATCGCAAGCATCCCACTGCCACCGTTGATGAGAAGATAGAAACCGGTAATCGTAAGACCACACACAATGGCGATCCCAGGATAGAAGTCACGCAGTTGTGCGGGTTGCATGGTACTGAAGTAAGCGTCGTTATCACTGTCCTGCCGGGCTCGATGCATGGTTGCATGGGCGGCCCAGTTCATCAATCCAAATACCAGAGCCATGAACATGAGCCACAGTCCAAGCTTGTCTGGACCTAGTGTTTCGACGAGCATGAACTCGGTCAGGCCTATAACGAACGGAAACACAAAATCACCGGTTGAAGGCACCCATCGGAATCGAATCACATTGCCGGAGTAGATTACCCAAATCAAGACAATGCCTATCACGGTTGCGGCAATTTGAATCCAAGAAATAACCGCGATCCAGGTCAGCCGAAAGAGGTAATCAGCCTCATGCAGATGAGACCAGAGCAGTTCCAGAGCTAATGCCTGCACGATGCTGAGTAGAGTCAACAACACGGTGGGAAAATGTTCCTTTGCACGGACACGTATCGAGTTCACGGCGTTTCCTATATTGGTTACCCTGAACCAGTTTACCGGTCCGCCCGGTCTTGGCACAAACGGTGGGGCAAATTGGTATGATGTGACGCCAACCCTTTTCCACCATTGAAAATGCCTATCATCGAAGCCACCAACCTAGTCAAGAAGTATCCTAAACCGGACAATAACTCCGAGTTTTTCGCTGCGGTGGACGGCATTTCCCTTTCGATCGAAGCAGGTGAGATCTTCGGCATACTCGGGCCGAACGGCGCGGGGAAGACGACGACGCTCGAGATGCTCGAGGGTATGAATGACATCGATGAGGGGGAAGCCTACATCGACGGAATTGACGTGAGAAAATACCCTCACGAAGTAAAGAAGATCATCGGCGTGCAGCTGCAGGCTAACGAGTACTTCGACCACCTGTCTCTGATAGAGCTGCTGGATTTGTTTGGCGGACTCTACAGTTCTAGGAACCTTGATCCCGATGCGTTGCTCGGTCTCGTTGACCTGACGGACAAGGCTAAGGCCAAACCCGCGAACTTATCCGGCGGCCAGCGACAGCGATTTTCCATTGCCTGTGCGTTGGTCCACGAACCGAAAGTGCTGTTTCTGGATGAACCCACAACCGGCCTCGATCCACAGGCCAAACGTAACCTGTGGGATCTCGCCAAAAATCTCAATAACAAAGGCACGACCATCGTGTTGACAACACACAACATGGAGGAAGCTGAAGCCCTGTGCCAGCGGATCGCCATCCTGGACCATGGGAAAATTGTTGCGCAGGGCGAACCCCAGGAACTGATCCTGAGATATGCAAAAGAGCCACCCACTGCACCGCTTCACGGCAGCATCGAGGATGTTTTCCTGGCGCTGACCGGCCACGGTTTGAGGGACTGATCGTGACGTCACGCGCATTCCATCTCGCGAAAGTATTTCTGAGGATGTTCCTCCGAGATCGTCAAGCCATGTTCTTGAGTCTGCTTTTCCCCGTCATCTTCATGTCGGTACTGGTTTTCATGAATCGCGATGGTGATCCGATCGAAATTAACGTGGCCAACCAGTCCCGGAGCGAAATCGCCGCCGAGTTTGTTAAGGCGCTGGATGAAAATCCCCTCTTTGAGGTAATCAAAGGCGAAGAAGAGGCGCTGAAAAAGAAACTAACGGAAGGCGACGCCACGCTGGTACTGGTGATCCCGAAGCAGTTTGACGACGCTGCCAATGCGACTGAGCTGGGCGTATTTGTGGACGCCGCTGAGGTAAGACTGCTGGGTTTGATTATGCCAACCCTTGAGAAGGCACTTCTCGCAATAGAGCGAAAGCTGCGCCATACCGAGCCAATGTTTTCACTGCGAGTGGAAGACGTGCAGTCCAGATCACAAGGTCCTCTTGATTTTCTTTTACCGGGCATACTCGCATTTACCCTGATGCAGATCAGTATCGCCGGCAGCGGCTTCAATATCGTCGAGTACCGACGCAAGGGAATACTGAAACGACTATTCGTCACCCCTATCAAACCCAGCGAATTTATTGCCGCGATCTGCATGGCACGGCTTGTCTGGTGCCTGCTGCAACTCACCGCTTTACTGGGTTTCGCCGTGTTTCTGCTCGACGTAAATATACGAGGTAGTTTCGCTTCGCTTTACCTGCTCATCGTCCTGGGCACCATCATCTTCTTGTGCATCGGATTCGCCGTCGGCAGTTTGGCGAAAACACAACAGGCGGTGGGTGCCATTGGCTCTCTTGTTATCTTCCCGCAGGTTTTCCTTGCAGGTGTGTTCATTCCCATCGAACTGTTGCCCGAAATAATCCAACCCGTCTCGCAGTTGCTGCCTCTCACGCCCGTAGTGAACAGCATGCGGGAAATCACCAACAACGGCGCGTCACTCGTTGAGATCATGCCGACACTGTTTGGTGTTGGCGTATGGATCGTGATCAGTTTCGCCGTGGCAACACGACTATTTGTCTGGAAGGAAGTTGTAAATTAGGCATCGCCAGCAATAGTCAGCATCCGCCAGGTCAGGAACCCAGCAGTGTGCCAAGCCAGCGTTCGACGAAAGCAGCACCCAGCCAGGAACCGACGCCAAGGGATGCATACAAAGCGAAACGAACCACTGTCGGTGTGTTGAACGTCCAGGTGCTCACCTGCTCGATCTGCTGCTTGTAGATGATCAGGTCGGCGCGCGGTGCCCAGTCCTCATCACCCGCGATCCTTGCCTCGTTCTCGCGGCGGATGGCGGCGCGGATGCGTGCTAGTTCACTTAGTTTTTCGGCTCGGATCCGTCGCTGAAGGGGAATCAGGGGGATCAGGAATAGCGCAACCGCCGATGAGCCGCTAAGCATCACCCCTATCATGGAATTGGTAGGGTCGGCATCGAATATCAGCAACAGCGACAGGATCGCCATGAACAACATGATCACGAGAACTCCGCGCAACGCGCGCTGGGAAAATGGTGCGACGAGCTGGAGATCAAGAAGCTCAATCCGCGCGTAGCGTTTGGCGATTGAAGCAAAAAAGAAAGCCGAGGCGAATTCGACAGCTACCATACGGAAAATGAAGAAGGCGAACAGGGTCTCTTCGAACTGTCTCCAGCTCATCTGCGCGCTCCCGAGAGGTGCTGGTTCCCGTAGTAGTGGGGTGCTGAAGCCCCACACGAGAGCAATTGCGCTGAAAAAGTAGAGGGGTGATCGGGGTACGTGGCGTAAATATGCCAGCAAGTTGTTGAACTCAGTGTCGTCGCAGCTGAGAGATGGTCGCAGGCTAAGAAAGTCACGCACGGCTTCCCGGAGCCCGTAATAACCGGCAGCCATTAAATATCCGACCAGAATCGAGTGAACGATGTCACCAGCCAGAATTGAGTAGCCGTAGCCCCAATACAAGAACTCTCCTCCAAGTGTCCAGGACAGCAGTAGAGCGGTCACTGTAACGAAGAGAAAGTGCGCGAGAGCGATTAGCATCCCCATCACAGGCAGGGACACGGGAACCCGATCAAAGATCTGGATCAGCCAGGGTGAGGTGCTAAGGTCTACTGACGCCATAGACGTTCCTCATTTGCATCTGCATCATCCTCCAACACATCGTCGGAGACCGCAATGGGTCGCAGCCCTGGTTCCTGTAATGCTCTTGTGCAATCCAATTAAGGAAAGATTCCTGCTACGAAATTTTCTACCGCGCAGACTCCTAGTCCATTTGATCGCGTCGCGAGGTATGCCATCATCGTCGGAGCAAGGGGGCGACCATGGATGAGCTGAGAAAAACCGTAACCAACCGCATAGATGAGCTCAGCGAAGAGCTGCTTGCCGTTTCTCATTCCATCCACGCCAATCCGGAACTCGCCTTCGAGGAACACCACGCCTGTGACCTGTTGGCTGCGACCGTTAAAAAACACGATCTGGCCGTAACCACCGGTGTATACAAGCTCGAAACGGCCTTCGAAACCCAATTCTCGGGTTCCACTACCGGGCCGACCGTAGCGATCCTGGCCGAATACGACGCGTTACCCGGGATTGGACACAGCTGCGGTCATAATCTGATCGCCACCGCGGCACTTGGCGCAACCCTCGGGCTGAAGGCGGTGCAGGATCGACTTGCTGGTACCGTTCGATTGCTTGGCACCCCAGCCGAAGAGAAAGGCGGCGGCAAGGAACTCATGGCGCGGGCAGGGGCTTTCGATGGGGTAGACGCCGCGATGATGTTCCATCCGGCTGGCGTAAACATCGCAACCATGCCGTGCATCTGCGTGGCGGAGGTGGAGGTGATTTATCACGGCCGCTCGGCGCACGCGTCGGCAATGCCGCACCGTGGTGTAAATGCGCTGGACGGACTGTTACTGGCGTATCAAGCCATCTCCAACCTGCGTCAGCATATTCGCGATCATGAGCGGATTCACGGCATCGTCACCGAAGGCGGGTTGGCACCTAATATCGTACCGGATCGGGCCGCGGGCGATTTTTACGTTCGTGCGGCGGATGAGAAAGATCTGGCCAAGTTAAAGCCGCGTGTGCAAGCTTGTTTTGAGGCAGGCGCAAAAGGTAGCGGATGTGAAGTGGAAATCAACTGGGCCAACGTCGATTATCTGGATCTCAATACCAACTGGCCGTTGGCAGAACGTTTTCAAGTACACGCTGAATCGCTTGGACGAGAGTTTCGCGAGCTGGACAAGCTGGGGGGTGCCGGAAGTACCGACATGGGTAACGTGAGTCATCGTGTCCCTTCGATTCACCCGATGCTGGCAGCAGCACCGGCCAACGTCGTGATCCACAATCCGGAGTTTGCCAAGTGGGCCGGTTCCGAAACCGGCGACCAAGCTGCGCTCGATGGCGCAAAATCCCTCGCGTTGACGGCTCTCGACTACCTCCTTGATGAAGTGCTGCAAACGAGCGTGGCCAAGGCGTTCGAGGTCTCCAAGGGTCTGCACTGACCAATACGTTATGAATGTCTGGGTATTTGCCTACGGGTCGCTGATCTGGCGGCCCGACTTCAAATTTCTCGAGCGCCGCCAGGCTCGGGTGCGTGGCTGGCAGCGGCGTTTCTGGCAGGGCTCCCACGACCACCGCGGTGTGCCTAAGCAGCCGGGTCGCGTGGTCACCCTGGTGCCCGAAAGCTCCGCCCATTGTGACGGTATGGCTTATCTCCTCGAAAGTGAAGTGGCCCACCGGACGTTCGAAGTCCTGGATCATCGAGAGAAAAACGGCTACGAACGCGTTGCGGTGTGTGTCGAGTTCTCATCGACCGAGCAGGTCGACGGGATCATGTACATCGCGCCGACAGACAACCACGCCTTTCTCGGACCGGCACCCCTCGATGATATGGTCGCGCAGATCCGCACGTGCGAAGGTCCAAGCGGCAAAAATGTCGATTACCTCTTCGAACTTGCCGACGCACTGCGCGCTCTTGATGCGGACGATTCCCACGTGTTCGAGTTGGAAGCCGCTGTACGTACCGGGCTCGAGAAATAGCTACACGGACATTGGGACGCTGTTGCCGAGTCAGTCGACGTCACAAATGTAGCTTGCTCGATGTGGTTCGCCTGGCTACCGTACGCTCAACCCGTTTTAGAACCCGACGATTTCGCCTGTAACTAGAATTGCACGTGTCATAACTATGGATATCTCATTCAGTCACGAACACGAAACTTTCCGGGAAGAAGTACGGACGTTTCTCGACGAAGCGCTGACCGATGAGTTGCGCGAAGCGCAACGGTTCTGCCCCGGCATGTTCCTCGACTACGAGCACAACATCCGCTGGCACAAAATCCTGTATGCCAAAGGCTGGATCGCACCTTCCTGGCCAGAGGAATACGGCGGGACAGGATGGGACCTGACACGTCGATACATCTGGTCGACAGAAACGACCCTGGCTGGGGCACCCAGCCTTGCCCCGATGGGACTCGGCATGTGCGGTCCCATGTTGATCGGTCACGGAACCCAGCAGCAACAAGACTACTACCTGCCACGCATTCTCTCGGGCGAGGACTACTGGTGCCAGGGTTACTCCGAGCCCGGTTCGGGATCAGATCTCGCTTCGCTCAAACTCAGAGCCGAAAGCGACGGCGACTACTATCGCCTGAACGGCACCAAGATCTGGACCACCCATGCCCACTTCGCCAATCGCATGTTCTGCCTGGTGCGCACGAGCGACTCAGGCATTCCTCAAGCGGGTATCACGTTCCTGCTGCTCGATATGGACAGCGACGGGATTACCGTAGACCCCATCGTCTTCGCCTCGGGGACCCATGAGGTCAACCAGGTGTTCTTCGACGACGTGCGAGTCCCGAAAGCCAGCGTCGTTGGGGAGGAACATCAAGGTTGGACCGTTGCAAAATACCTCCTCGAATTTGAGCGCGGGGGTGCGAGCAGCGCCGGGCATCAAACGGCGCTCAGCCGACTACGGCAACTCGCTGGCATCATCGAAACCGACGAAGGCCTTCTCGCAGACGATCCAATATTCAAACGTAAACTCGATGAGGCCGAGATCAGCATCCTGGCACTTCAGTACACCGAGTTCCGCACGATGGCAGCGTTATCCCAGGGTCAGAATCCCGGGCCTGAGTCATCGATCATGAAAACCCTCGGTGCCGACATGGGTCAACGCCTGAGCGAACTCGCGGTAGAAGCGTTGGGCCTCTACGCCGCGCCATACCAACCCGAAGCACGCAGTGCCGGTCAGAACACGGCTCCCGTGGGTCCCGCCGAAGGGGTCGTCGCGTTTGCCCGCTATTTCAACCTGCGAGCGAGTTCCATCGCCGGTGGCACAAACGAAGTGCAGAAGAATATTCTCGCGAAACTGGTTCTGGGTTTGTAGTCGTCTGCTAAGTCCAGCTCAAAGGTTCCACCAAACGATCGTGGCATGATTTGATTCTCGTAAGTCCACAAACCAGTTGCGCTAGAGCATGAGCGTTGAGCTCTTGCCATCCGGACTGAACAGCAGAGCACCAACTCGCTCCAGTTCTTTGGTCTGTGCAGCCATATGCTGGCAGATCGTCAGGATATCTCTGTAGTGCCGGTCGAGGGGGCTCTCCCGAACGTATACCGAACTCGCACCAACGAGATCATAAAGCTTCGCTACGATTTCGCGACTTCTCTGAAAGGCATTGGTGCGCGACAGCCACACATGGGCACGCAACTCTTTTGATAGAGTGTCGCCGCGTTCGAGGCACGCCCATTGTTCGGTAAGCGTATTCAACACGTATGCTTCAGCACTGCCGTAAAGTCCTTCGACCTCGGCGATCGCAGCCTGTATTCGAGGATTTTCAGCGTAAGGTCGACGGGACGGTTTTTCGGTCTTTGTCTGCAGCACGGTGAACACCGAGTCGATGGCGTCGCGTGCGATACCGAGTGGGACTGCCGACATCTTGCGGAGAACGACATCGGGCGAACGCCACAACGTTTCCGTGCGTTTTGGTTCAGCGAAACTGAAGCTGTGCTCCTCCGGCACGAAGAGCTTGTCCACCCGGTAGTCGTTGCTGCCGCTGCCGCAGAGACCGGTCGCAAACCAGGTGTCTAAAATTTCGAAACGCTCCTTCGGAGCGAGCATGATCCGCCACTCGAACCCGCCATCGGGGGTTACGACCGGTTCACCGTTCTCGAAAACCGTGCATCCACCATCGAGCACATCACAGTGGGTGCAGCCGCTACCGAAGCGCCAGTGTCCGGTAACCTCGTAGCCGCCGGTTACCCGATGTGCCTGGCCAATGGGATAAACCCAGCCCGCCTGGACCATATCAATATCCGGATATATCTCTTCGGCAACCGATGCCTCCAGGTAACCGTGGAAAATCCCGCTGTCCATGCCGATCATCACACACCATCCCACCGAGGCATTGGCTTTCGACAGCTCAAAGATAACCCGGTGCTGTTCGAGTGAATTCATTTCCGGACCATCGCGGGTGCGAGGGGCTGCCATCCGAAAACAGCCGGCTTCCCGGAGTTTTGCGACGATGTCCTCTGGCAGCTGGCGCGCAGCTTCAATGGCATCGCCGCGTTCGCGCAAGCTTGGTGCCAGCGCGCGCACATTGTGCAGGATGTCATTTGCGTCCAAAGTCTCTCACCCTTTTTTCACGTCGGGTTGCCCCATGTATGCAGCGCGGCTTTACATTATGATCAGAACGTCAACATTTGGGGAGTTATGCGGCATGGAATCTCTGGTACTGCGCGAAGACGACAACGGTCTGGTTACCCTGACCCTGAACCGACCCGAAGCCCTCAATGCTTTAAATCCAAGCCTGTTCGTCGAGTTACGTCATCACCTGGACGATATCTCAACCCGGATCGAGGAAGTGGGCTGCGTGATTCTATGTGGCAAGGGTCGCTCGTTTTCGGCAGGCAACGATCTGAAAGCCATCCAGGCGGGTGAAACGGCACCCAGCAGGCACTTTCAGGCAGAAACCCTGGAGGCGATCGAGCAACTTCCCCAGCCCGTGATCGCCGCGGTACAGGGACACTGTTACACAGGCTCTTTAGAACTTGCGCTGGCATGCGATCTGCTGATCGCGGCCGAAAACGCAAAGTTTGCGGACACCCATGGTAAGTGGGGAATGTCACCCACATGGGGCATGAGTCAGCGGCTGCCCCGCCGCGTGGGCATACTTACCGCCCGCGAGCTCATGTTCAGCGGACGTGTCGTGTCTGGCGAAGAAGCCGCCAGCATTGGGCTTGCCAACAAGTGTGTTCCCGATGACGAACTCATGGACGCGACCATCGCAATGGCGCGCACCTTCCTCGAAAACTCCTGGTTTACCCTGCGTGCAGACAAAATGCTCATCAACCGGGGTCTAAACTACACACTCGCCGAAGGCCTCGAGTTCGAAAGAACCGAGAGCCCCGGACGCGGACCCGATCTCGAAGAAAGGCTGAAACAGTTCGGGGGTGCCTGATGAAGCTTCTCCTGGCGCTGGCGATCACGTTTTTTTCCGTAACCAGCCATGCCAAACCAGCACCGGAAACCGAACACTTTGCGCCACTACTCGGCAGCTGGCTCGTCAGTGGCCGCCGACTCAGCCCGGACGGACAAAGCTGGAAAGAAAGTCCCCATCCATCGCTCTGGCGCTTCTATCGAATCCTCAATGGTCATGGAATCCAGGACGATTGGACTTCACCGGCGCCACATATCGCTGTCGCCGAATCGACTCGCACCTACGGCACGAACATCCGCATTTTCAATAACACCGAGGGGCAATGGGAGATGGCCTGGATCGACTCGACAAACCAGGTGGTCCGGTCGTTCACGGCAACTTCAACGGATGATCAGATCATCATGAAATCGGTGGGTATAGACCCGCCGCGTCGGAACATCTTTCACAACATGTCTTCCGAAGGGTTCAGCTGGCGCCAGGAGTGGACGTTCGACGACGGCAAAACCTGGACACCTGTGTCCTATCTTGAAGCGACACCCTGGAAAGAATAGGACATCACTGGATCAGTCGAGACACTGATCAACAAATCGCGCCGCCACTCCTGCCATCTCTGCAAAGACGTCTGGGGATTCGACGCGTTGGCGTTTCAATATCTTGTAAGAATGATCCGCCGTATCCAGCCAATGGAGTTCGGCCTTTCTTTGCGACGTTGCCAGCGATGCCACAACTTCTTCCAGCAACACCCGCTCGGCCAGAGCATCGCGTGTACCACTCAAAAATAACATCGGCAGCCGCACCGCCTCGAGATGTGTCGCACGATCCACGCCAGGTTTTTTCTGTGGGTGCAAGGGAAACGAACAGAAAATAAGGCCACACACATCGAGCCCGAGTTCAAACACCGCGTGGGATGCCATACGACCACCGAAACTGTGGCCGCCGAGAAATACCGGCAACTTCGTCACGGCGTGCGCGGTTTCCAGTGCAGCCGCAATAGCATTTATGGACACGGATCTCGAGTCAACGCGCCGTTTTCCCGCTTCCATGAAGGGAAAATTGAATCTCAGCGTGGCGAGATTTCTGGCCGCAAAGGCCAATGCGATGTTCTCCATGTTGGCGTGGCGGTAGCCAGCACCGGCGCCGTGGGCCAACACCACAAGTGCGCGTGCAGCAACCGGCAACTCAAGTCCCGCGCTCAATGGGCCATCCGGTCCCGGCACCATGAGCGCGGATCGGCTCAAATCGGTGCTCTAGCTGAGGTCGCCAATCGAACCGATGATTTTGCCGACGATGCCATATTCCACCGACTCTTCGGCACTCATCCAGTAATCACGGTCGGTATCGGATTCCACCCGATCAAGAGGTTGTCCGGTCTGGGTTGCGATGATGCCGTTGATACGCTCTCGGGTTTTCAGGATTTCCCTGGCGTGGATCTCAATATCTGACGCATCTCCTCCGATGCCACCTGCCGGTTGATGGATTAGAAACCGGGTATTGGGTAGACAGAACCGATGTTCCCGATCCGGGGCCAGATAGATGTGCGTGGCGATACTGCCCACCCAGCCGGTGCCGACGGTGCGAACGACCGGCTTGATGTAACGAACCATATCGAAAATCGTATCCCCGGATTCCACGTGCCCACCCGGCGAGCTGATGTACAGCGTGATCGGATCATCCGATTCGTAGGCAAGTGTGAGGAGCTTCTCCGCCGTACGCTTAGCAACATTCTGGGTTACTTCACCGAACAGTGTGAGCGTTCGATTCTTCAACAGCGTGTTTTCGAGGAAGTTAAATTGTTTGACCGCCTCCGCGGCTTCTTCCACGCCATCCAACTTGATCATCTCATTGCTCCAGGTATTCACTTTCATTAATCTTAGAACCGCAATTCTACACGGGGGAAGAAAATGCCGTTAGCGCCAGAATACCAGGCCATGCTCGAGCAACTCGCAGACGCGCCGGGACCGGCGATTACCGAGATGAGTCCAACCGAAGCCCGGGAGCTGTATCGCACGATGCGTCCAGCAAACCCAGAGCTTGCTGTAGGTGGCGTTACCGACCGCTCGATATCAGGTGCCGATGGCGACTTAACATTACGTATCTATACCCCCACCGGTGCAGGCCCGCATCCCGTACTGGTTAACTTTCATGGTGGAGGCTGGGTGATCGGCGATCTGGATACCGCTGATGGGGTGTGTCGCGACTTGTGCAATACCGCACAATGTGTGGTGGTTTCGGTGGACTACCGCCTCGCACCCGAACACGTTTTTCCAGCAGCAGTAGACGATGCCTACGCCGCCACCTGCTGGGTAGCTGACAACCAGGCTGCACTCAACGGCAACGGCAAAATCGCCGTATGTGGAGAAAGCTCCGGTGGCACCCTGGCAGCGGTCGTTTGCCTCAAAGCTCGGGACGAAGCCGGACCTCAAATCGATTTCCAGTTGCTGCTTTATCCCGTTGTCGACTGTGACATGACCCGCCAATCTTATGTGGACAACGGCAGCGGCTACTTCCTCGAAACAGATACGATGGTCTGGTTCTGGAATCACTACTGCCCCGATCTCGAACTGCGGAAGGATCCGGCTGCCTCTCCGCTACTCGCCGAAAATCATGGCAATTTACCACCTGCCCTGGTCGTGACGGCGGAGTTCGACCCGTTGCGAGACGAAGGCGGTCTCTATGCCGAAACCCTGCAAGCTGCTGGTGGCGACGCGCAAGTCGTTTGTTATGACGGTCTCGTGCACGACTTTTTTGCCACGGCGACAATATTCCAGGCAAGTCGGCCGGGGTTCGAGCATGCCTGCGCTGTTCTGCGCGATGCGCTAGCTTGAATCTGTTACGAAATAAGCCATTGTAATCGGCGTCGGTCTGGATCGGGATCGACTAGCTACGCGTCCACTCTCGCACAGGCGTAACCGGATATAACCGTGGCTCCATCCTGGTTGGTGGTTTCCACTTTGAGGTTAACGACAGTTTCTCCGTCTTCCTCCGTTATTTCCTCGACTGTGGCGGTGGCGTTCAACGTATCGCCAGGCCATACCTGGTTGGTGAACCGGACACCAAACTTCTTCAACCGGCCATCTCCCACGTAGTTCGTCACCATGCGGCCGGTCATACCCATCGAGAGCATGCCGTGGGCAAACACCGAAGGGTACTTGGCCACTTGGGTGGTAAAAACCTCATCGGTATGAAGCGGGTTGTAGTCACCCGACGCACCCGCATACTGGACGATCTGCGTGCGCTTGAGATCTTCGACCAGACACTCGCTGTAGGTGTCGCCAACCTTGAGCTCGCTTGCTTTTAAAGCCATATGTTGCCTCCGCCTATTGATCTACGGGTCGTTCGGTTCTAACCCCGACGCCGCGCGCAGTTACCACAAGTTCACCATTTTGATCTCGATACTCGGTGATCGACTCCGAGAAAACCAACTTACCCGATCGCCTGCCTTCCTTCTCCCAGGTTTTCCCGGGTTTCGTCTCGCCGGTAAGTATGTCGCCTGGCTTTGGATGGCGGTGATACTCGTAGTGCTGTTCGGCATGCAGCCCGCCACCGCCGCCACCACCACCGGAGCTTTCGCGCTTGATGCCGGACGGTTCCTTACCAGAACCAAACCACGGAGCGCCAACTTTGGGTCGCAGGGAATAATCCGGATCGAATTGAGCACTTGCCTGGACAAACGTCGGGGGCGCAATAATTGTCCCCGGCTCCGTTGTTTTAGCGTACTCATCGTCGTAGTAGATCTGATTGTCGTCCGCCACGGAGCGGGCAAACATCATGATGTGACTCGCCTCCACGGGAAACTTGTTCACAGCCATTCAGTCTCTCCCTAATCGAAAATGCAAAACAAAAGGAGGAGCAGTATCCCTTATGGTCTGGGGAGGATCAACCAAACGGTCGGGTGCCTAACGTCCTTTGAATTGGGGATCCCGCTTGTCGAGAAAGGCCGTTATACCTTCAACCTTGTCTTCGGTCTGCACCAGCGCACCTTGAGCGTACTTCTCGAGCATCAGAGCCCCTGCCAGGCTCGCCTCCATACCAAAGTGCACCATGGCTTTCATAGTCCTCGGCACAAACGGGGCAAAACCTGCCAGATGGTCCGCCATACGACGCGCCTCAGCCAGCAGTTCGTCCGACTCTACAATTCGGGTGATCAGACCAATCTGCAAAGCCCGCTCGGCGTCGATTGGGTCACCCATGAGAAGCATCTCCATGCCCCACCCACGACCGACGATGCGCGGCAGACGTGCGGTTGCGCCACCACCAGGGATGATCCCGAGCTTGCCCTCGGGTGTCGCAAATCTTGAATCCGGGGTGGCAATGCGCAGGTCGCAACCAAGCGCTATCTCCAGCCCACCACCCATGCAGATTCCGTCAATGGCGGCAATCGTCGGCTTGGGCGTGCGTTCGAGTTGCTCAGCGAGTCCCTGCACTAAGGGTTCGAGTGCTTGTCTGAAATCCCGGTGCAGAACCTCGGTCAGATCGGATCCAGAGGCAAAAGCTTTCCCACCGGCTCCCGTGATGGTGATGACCCGCACCACATCATCCGCGGCCGCCATGCCAACCGCCGTCTGCAGTTCGCTGAGCGTATCAAGGGATATGGCGTTGTGCTTGTCAGCCCGATTGATCGTGATCAGCGCCATCGGTCCTTGAACTTCGTAGAGGATGTTCACGAAATCTTTCATTGTTGTTGCCCCCGCGGGTCTTGCTCGGCCAGACACTAGTGCTCCAACAACCTATTATTGACGGGTTCAATCGTCTTGTCAGCGCCTCTTCCGACATGGAGGCAAGGCCTGCGAAATCGGAGAGACATTATGGAAGAATTATCAGCCCAGCAAATGCAGGTATACATGAACACGGCCATCGAGCTGATCATGGCCTACGCGCCGAAACTGATTCTGGCATTCGTCGTTCTATTTGTCGGCCTGTGGCTGATCAAACGAATTGTAACGTTGATGAACGGCGGCATGCAGCGAAGCGATACCGAACCAACGCTGGCTAAGTTCCTCACGAGCCTCGTCTCGCTGCCCTGTAGCGCCAAGCCGATGGCGAGACCGGCAGCACCCAGTATCGCGTGAGTCGCTCTCCAACGGCATCATCACCAACTACTCGAGGGAAAACGCGCGTCGAGTGGATATGGTTTTTGGCATCGGCTATGACGATGATATCGGCCGGGCTAAGGACATTCTGAATCGACTGATCGACCACGATTCCCTACCCCCAGAGCGACGTGCACGTTCATCAACAAAACGCATAAAAGATACTGTTTTTAGACACCGCGAGGTGAGGGCGACGCGCCAGGGATGGCGCGGCTGGGGCTGAACCAAAGGATCCACGTCGCGCCAGGGATGGCAGCGGAAATTTCTATCACATAAAAGAAAACCGCCGGCCTGGGCCCGAACCGGTCACGGCACAGCCGTGACGCGGAGCACTGCTCCGCGAGGTGAGGGCGACGCGCCAGGGATGGCGCGGCTGGGGCTAAACCAAAGGATCCACGTCGCGCCAGGGATGGCTGGAAAATACCACATAAAAGAAAACCGCCGGCCTGGAGAGGAAGCCGGCGGTTGGAGCAGACCTTATTAGCTAGGTCTTGGGGATAGAGATTGCCTTTTGGGGAAACAACTTTTGCTGCTGTTTCGGAGCCTAATATGCTGGAAAGCTGTTTCTGGGGGATTTCTGGGGCAATCCAATTTGTGTCATTTTGTTACAAATCTGCAAGCCCAGATTAGACGACAACCCGTACATCGGTCCCGCCAGAAGGCCCTTCCAGGATGTTTACCCGCCAGCCATGCACCTGGCAAAGTTGTTGGACGATCGCCAATCCAAGCCCGCTCCCTCCGGTGGCGGTGCTTCTCGATC
>SMWK01000272.1 GCA_004356895.1 Gammaproteobacteria bacterium | reverse complement strand
TCTTCGGCGTCCTCGCCACCATCTTCGGCGTCCTCGCCACCATCTTCGGCGTCCTCGCCAACATCTTCGGCGTCGTCGTTCAACAGACTCATGATCAGTAACACCCCAACCTTGACGAACTCCTGTAACTGCATGAGGTCTTCTTCCGCATCCAGCTCCAAGTCTTGCGAATCTGCGAGGTCGACGTCGGTGACGGCCCTGATATCCGCGATAATTTCCTGAGCTTCGCCCGGCAGCTCTTCGATCGAATTTACCTTTTTGTGCCCGAGGCCGGCGGCCAACCCAGCAAGAAAAGAACCACACCAGTCAGCAAGACCTTCGAGCCTAACGCCGATCTCCATATTATCGTCGGGTAACAAAGGTACAAAGCTCATGTCTTGTGCCACTAACGACTCAATGCTCTCGGACACAAACGACTCGACGGAAAATTCATCCGTTACAGCGTCGACGCCTACTAACGCCAAAAGGCTCTCAAGGGGAAATTCCTCCGAGCAGCAAACTGCCAATCCGCAGATGGCACCGTGCAATTCGGCTGGTGTCAGCTCGCGCGTTGCGTTTAAGGCAAGTGCGTACAGATCCGCCATCTAAAGCAAGAAATTACGTGAAAATCGGCCCGTATCCTACCAGAACTCAGACACTTCACATGCCACAGCTTTCAGGCCAAACTACGATCTTAGACAATGAAAGTCGGGGGTAACCATGGCGACACTCGAATGGACAGCCCATGAGCAGAAAGTGGAAGAGCTGATTGAGCTGTGCGGAGTTCTTTCCAGGGAAAACCGCGCACTCAGGACGCAGCAACAAAACTGGACGACTCAACGAGCAAAACTCATCGAGAAGAACGAGCTCGCTAAGAGCCGGGTGGAGTCCATGATCGTTCGCTTGAAAGCTCTAGAGCAGGATTAGTGTTCCAGGTCAATAACAGGTTGTTGGAGCACTAACCACACATGGCCGACGATGTAACCACGATTAGTGTGACTATTCTCGATAAAGATTATCAAGTCAGTTGTCCCGTCGATGAGGTGGATGCGCTGACCGCCTCAGCGCGTTACCTGGACCAACAGATGGCCGAAATTCGTGAATCCGGCAAAATTCTCGGATCAGATCGTATTGCGGTGATGGCTGCGTTGAATATCGCCAACGAGTTCCTCAACAACCGGGAGTCACTGGAAGTTACTCAGGATCTACTCGACAACAGCCTGGTCGCTTTAACCGAGCGTGTAAGTCAAGCGTTGGAACAGCAAAAATAGCTGAATTTGTAACCGCTTCACAAAAGCCCGTTGTCAAGACGAGCGCTTCCATTATTTTCCGATATACTCCTTTACGTCTCCTGGAATGTACGCCAGCTGGTGTCGTCCTTGAGCCGTTAGAGAAAAAATAGGGGACTTCGTCGTCGACGACGGTGTGCGAGCCCAACGCGCCAAGACACCTTCGGGTACCAGGCGCTCGGGAAGCCTTAGGCGTCGCCCGGGTCTCCGCCTTGAGCCATAACGGTTCAGGGCAAACCATGCAGCGGCATTTCGGGAGGCTTTCGGTCAAACCGTTTCGGCCTAAACGCTTTGCGCGTAAACAAGAGGGCAGATCACCCCTCCACCATGACTAAGCGCCGCGAACTCAGGCGTAGGTTTCGAAAATTACGCCGTGCACTTCCCCATGAGACGCGCGCCGCCAACGCCGACGCCATCACCCGGCATTTTTTTGCAACCGGGCTTGCCCTGCGAGCCAAGAGAATCGGTGCATACCTTAGCCGTCCCGATGGACAAGACGGCGAGGTTGATCTCACATTGTTGCTCGAACGACTGTTCAACATCGGCAAACACATCGCTGTACCCGCGATCCGCCGGCGTGGATCCATGGAGTTCTATGAATACGATCCCGATGAGACTTTGCTTGACAACCGCTTCCACATCCCCGAACCCCACCTCAATGCCCGCCACGTGACGCGTATCAGTCAGGACATTATTCTTGCGCCGCTGGTCGCGTTCGATGAATCCGGTGTGCGCTTGGGAATGGGTGGTGGGTACTACGATCGTTATCTCGGATCTATCTGCCCGATGTTGAGACCATTAATCATCGGTATGGCACACGAAGCTCAACGGTCCCGAACGCCTTTGCCGTTTGCTGCCTGGGACGTTCGATTGGATGGGGTCATCACCGAAGCCGGTTGGCAACTCTTCCGCTAACGGCTATGTTCGCTGCATGGCAGTTCGCAAAATCATTCGTATGGGCCACCCGACGTTGCGCAGGGTTTCCAGGGAACTAAAGGTCGAGGAGATCGGCAGTGACGAGGTCCACCGTCTGGTCGCCGACATGATCGACACGCTTCATGACTACGGCGGCATAGGGCTCGCTGCACCTCAAGTTAACGAGCTCATCCGCCTTGCAATAATCGAGATACCCGGCGGTCAGACCCGTTATGGTGACATCGACTCATTGCCGCTGACCGTGTTTGTCAATCCCCACATTGAGGTACTGAACACGACCACCGCAGGATTCTGGGAAGGGTGTTTGTCGGTTCCGGGTCTGCGTGGTTTCGTTGCAAGACCGCAACATGTCAAAGTGACATCAAAAAATCTCAGAGGTGAGGAACAAAACCACGAGCTCGAGGGGTTCTTAGCGACAGTATTTCAACACGAATTCGACCACCTCGACGGCAAGCTTTACATCGATCACATTACCGATTCAACGAAGCTTGTCTTCGAAACGGAGTACGAGCGTTACGTTGCAGCGGAGGAAGAAGCCTGAATAGAGCCTCTCATGCCTGCTACCGCAAGAACAGTCGGTAAGCCGGATTGTCTGTTTCTTCCCAGTAACGATAGCCGACGCGCTGTAAATACTCCCCCAGCTTCTTCTTCTCGTTAATTTCGGCTTCGAACCCAACGAGCACACGACCCCAGGCAGCTCCATGATTACGGTAGTGGAACATCGTGATGTTCCATTTCGTTCCAACACCAGACAAGAACTTCAACAAGGCACCAGGGCGCTCGGGGAATTCGAAACGATACAAGAGTTCACCTTTGTTACCCACACTTCGGCCACCTACCATGTGGCGAACGTGCAACTTCGCGACCTCGTTGTCAGTCATATCCTGCACCCTGTACCCTGCGTTATCGAGATCGACGAGTACCTGCGCACGATCGTCGGCCGCCGTAACCTGCAATCCAACATATACGTGAGCTTCGCTGCCATCTGCGTAGCGATAGTTAAACTCGGTCACCGGGTGTTTACCGAGTACCCGACAAAAGTTCCTGAAGCTGCCTTTCTCTTCCGGGATTGTCACCCCGAGAACGACCTCGCGTTGTTCTCCGACTTCGGCTCGTTCTGCGATGTGCCGCAGCCGATCAAAATTGACATTCGCACCGCTCACTATTGCCACCAGACTCTCGCCGGTGATGCCAGATTGCTCCACGTAGGTTTTCATCCCAGCGACTGCCAACGCCCCCGAAGGTTCGGCAACGGAACGCGTATCGTCATATAGATCCTTGATGGCCGCGCAAATCTCATCCGTGCTCACGGTGATGACCTGATCGACATAACGCCTGGCAATCTTGAATGTTTCCTTGCCGATCTGAGCGACAGAAACGCCATCGGCAAAAAGATCCAGACTGTCGTATGGCAACTTGACCCGGCGATTTGCCGCCATGGCCGCCGCGAGGCAGGCAGAACCTTCAGCTTCAACTCCAATCACGCTGGTTTGTGGCTTGAGGTATTTGACGTAGGCGGAGATCCCGGCAATGAGACCACCACCACCAACCGGCACGAAGATCACGTCCGGATCTCCAGGATGCTGGTTGATGATTTCCATGCCTACAGTGCCTTGGCCAGCTATCACGTCTATGTCATCGAATGCGTGCACAAACACATACCCGTGCTTCTCGGTGAGCATTGTTGCGTGGGTGGCCGCTTCATCGTAGGTGTCGCCGTGCATGATCACGCGAGCGCCCAGGTTGCGCACCGCATCCACCTTGATGCTCGGGGTATTCCTGCCCATGACGATGTGCGCGCGAATTCCAAGCTCACGAGCCGCGAATGCAACACCTTGTGCATGGTTGCCTGCCGAAGCTGCAACGACACCACGAGCGCGATCGTCCTGCGAGAGCTGCACCATTTTGTTGTATGAACCGCGGATCTTGAATGAAAAAACCGGCTGCAGGTCCTCGCGCTTCAACAACACTCGATTTCCCAGACGCTGCGACAAACCGCGAGCGGGTTGCAACGGCGTCTCAATGGCTACATCGTAAACACGCGAAGCAAGAATCTTCTTTACGTACTTTTCCAGCATGGGTTAGGGTCTCTCCTTACCTCAACTCAATCGACCAACCCCATAAAGGGGCGCGAAAGTATGGCTCAAGACGAACAAAAACGCAGTGCTGCCGAGGCCGCTTGTGCCTACATTGAACCCAGGCTCAGCAACCAGAGCATCGTCGGCGTCGGCACCGGTTCAACCACCAACTATTTTGTTGACGCCCTTGCCCGCATCAAACACAAATTCGACGCCACCGTTGCAAGTAGCGAGGCGACTGCTGAACGTCTGCGGGGGCACGGAATCGTCGTGCTGGATCTCAATGCGGTTGCCGAAATAAGCGTCTACGTGGACGGTGCAGACGAGGTAAACCCCGCCAAGCAGTTGATCAAAGGGGGTGGGGGCGCCCTGACACGGGAAAAAATCATCGCTGCATCAGCGGATGAATTCGTCTGCATCGTTGACACCTCCAAGGTGGTAGACGTACTCGGCGCCTTCCCATTACCCGTTGAAGTTATCCCCATGGCACGGGGTCTTGCCGCGCGAGCGCTGGCAAGTCTCGGAGGTTCGCCGGAACTCAGAGAAGGATTTGTCACGGACAACGGGAACATCATCCTGGACGTTCACGAGCTGAAAATCACCAACCCGGCAACGTTGGAAACAGCGATCAACAACATCGTCGGCGTCGTAGGTAACGGCGTGTTTGCCGCGCAAGCGGCTGACGTCGTTTTTGTCGCAAGTGCAGCCAGTGTGCAACTATTGTGAACGCGCCTACAACAGCTTGCCCGGATTCATTACTCCGTTTGGGTCCAACACCATCTTCAGTGCGCGCATGATTTTGAGGTCTGCGGAGCTGCGGGAATATTGGAGAAACTCCTTTTTCAATAATCCCACACCATGTTCGGCAGAAATGCTGCCTCTGCGCGCCCGCACGAGTTCAAACAGTTGCGGACTTATCTCGTGACAGCGATGGTAAAACTCGTCGATTGAAACATCCTCAGGCTTAAGGATGTTGAGATGCAGGTTGCCGTCGCCAATGTGCCCATACCAACATACTTCGAAATCCGGATAACACGCCCGCACCATCCCATCGACATCATCGAGAAACTCCGGCATCTCACTGATGCGCACCGACAAATCATTCTTGTATGGAGAAAAAGGCGCCAGGCTCTCGGAGATGCCCTCCCGAAGTTGCCACAAGGATGCGGCTTGCGCGTCTGACTGGCTGAGCACACCATCACTTACCCAGCCTTCGGTAACTGCGTGCTCGAACGCTGCCGTCGCATTTTCCGCTGCACTCGCATCAAACTCCAGCAACGCGTAAAACTGGGCGCCATCGGCCAACGGTCGCTGTAGCTCCCGATGGGCGGTGACTTTCTGTAACGCCAGCTCCGAGAAAAACTCGAATGCGGAAAGCTCAACGAGAGACTGGAAGTGACTTAAGACTTTCAAGATATCTCGAAATTTCTCGAACCCGAGCACCATCACCTGTTGCGGTTCCGGAATTCTTGTCAGGCGGACGTCTGCCTCAACGATGAAGCCCAACGTTCCCTCGGAACCAATAAACAGATGTCTGAAATCGTAACCCGTCGCGTTCTTGACCAGACCCTGGTTGCAATCCAAAAGCTCACCGGTTCCGGTGACCACACGCAGTCCGGCAATCCAATTGCGCGTCATCCCATACCGAATCACTCTGATTCCACCGGCGTTGGTGGCAATGTTGCCACCGAGTTGACTTGATCCTGCAGAGGCGAAATCCACGGGATAAAAATACCCCTGGCGTGTGGCAAAATCCTGGAGTGTCTGAGTGACCACCCCGGCCTGGCAGGTGATCAAGCGATCTGCTGAGGCAAAGTCGAGAATGCGATTCATGCGATCGAACGACACCACCACTTCGCCGTGGCTTGCCACCGCGCCACCGGAGAGTCCCGTGCGTCCTCCCGATGGGACAAGCTGCAACCCCTCTTCATTGGCCAACACAACGAGCGCCTGCACTTCCTCGATCGTCTCGGGGAATACCACCGCCGAGGGCGCCACTGGAAAGCTGCGGGTCCAATCACACCCCCAAATCGCGAGCGCCGCTGCATCCCTTTTGATGCGCGGGGGCGAAAACAATTTATCTAGTGATTCACTCATGGGGTAACCCCGTTAGCCCCACTTACAGGATTCATCGAGCCACTTCCAGATCTGCTGGCGCAACGGCTCGGCTTCATTGACCAGGTGATGCCGCGCCTCCGGAAGGTGCAGCACGTCGAGTTCACACATCCGACTCAACAACTTCAAGTTGTATCGCCAACCCACCGTCCGGTCCATATGACCCTGAACAATTTTTATGTTATCCGGCAGTCGCGGGTTATTTTCGAATCGATTCATCCAAGCCATCATGGCGACCACCCACTGCACGGGCAGCACGGTGGCTTGCATTGGATCGGTACGGATCAACGCGAGAAATTCTGGATTTTCCGCATTTTTAGTAAACGTCCTCGGCCGTTCGCTGACGGTACGTTTCGCAATCTCGAAGAAGATCCGGTTAATCGGCCAAAAAGCCGGACGCACGAGGGGTGCAAAAAGCACAATCTCATTAAACGTCCGGTGGGTGGCCTGCCGATCTACAACGGACTGAGCCAGATATTCCAACACCACGCTGCCACCCATACTCTGACCGAGAATATGCCAGGGTTCGAGATGCAGTCCCGCCGTTGCGTCGAGGCAACACACCAGCGCCCTCACATAGGCGTCAAAATCCTCAATTGTCGCCTGTTGGCCCGAAGATAACCCATGCCCGGGCTGATCGAAGGTAACAACAGTGAGATCGTGCCCGACCAGATAACGGATCAGGTGTCCATACAGTCCAACGTGATCGTAATAGCCGTGGCAAACCACGGCGGTGGCACGTGGCGTCACAGGCTCAAAGAGCTGTACTGCAAGCCGGTAGGGGCCACTCGTGAGGTATCCTATCCGGTGTTTCAGCCCTGGAATTTCCCGGGCCAGATCCAGGTCATAGAAGCGTAGGTAGTTCGAGAGTTCCGGCGTAGCGGACGACTTCGGCAAGCCATGCAGGTCAAGCGGCGCGAGTTCGCTCCGTAATCGCTCGGGTGAAAAGGTGTTCTGCCCCCTCACTTCCCGGCAGCACGCTCTTCCAGGATCGCAACGCCAGGCAGGCTTTTACCCTCGACAAACTCGAGGAACGCTCCGCCTCCGGTCGAAAGATAAGAGATGCCCTCCCGGACACAATATTTATCGATCGCCGCCAGCGTATCGCCACCACCAGCGATCGAAAAGCCTTCGCTTGCGGCAATGGCTTCTGCAAGCACTCGAGTCCCTTCGCCGAACTGGTCAAACTCGAAGACGCCAAGGGGGCCGTTCCAGAGTATCGTACCCGCGTCTTTGGCAACTGCCGCAAACCTGCGCGCAGTTTCCGGACCGACATCCATGATCATGTCGTCGGGTTCAATATCTGCAAGCTCTTTCAACACGGCGGTTTCGTTCTCTATGAACCGTTTCCCCACCATGACATCAACCGGAAGTGGTATATCTACTTTGCTGGCAATTGCCTGTGCGATAGCAATCAGATCGGGCTCACACAGCGACTGTCCGACCGAGTGACCCGCTGCGGCTATGAAGGTGTTCGCTATTCCACCCCCCACAATAATGTTGTCCGCCATGTCGGCCAGCTCATGCAGGACTTCGAGCTTGGTGGATACCTTTGCGCCGCCGACGATCGCAACCATGGGTCGAGCGGGTTCCCGTAACGCCTGCTCGAGTGCTGCGAGCTCGCGCGCCAACAGCGGTCCCGCACACACCATGCGCGCGAATTTCGCTACCCCATGCGTCGAAGCCTGCGCGCGGTGCGCGGTGGCAAACGCATCCATCACAAAAACATCACAGAGCTTGGCGAAGCGCTGAGCGAGTTCGTCCAGGTTCGCCTTCTCACCTTCCAGGAAGCGAACGTTTTCCAACAAGGCGACAGCACCCGGCTGCAGCACCACCGCCTCGAGATCACTCAGCAACGGAACATCCCTGCCAAGCAAGTCTTGCAGCCGTTTCGCTACGGGCGCGAGGGTGTATGCCGCATCGAACTTCCCTTCCACCGGGCGACCGAGGTGGGACATCACCAACACGCTCGCTCCCGCGCTCAAAGCCTGCTCGATGGTCGGAAGCGCCGCAAGGATACGCGCATCACTCGAAATCGCGCCGTCCTTGATCGGCACATTCAGATCCTCACGAATCAGCACCCGCAGCCCTCGCAGGGACAGCTCGGACATTTCCTTTACCGCCACCTAACGCTCACCCAACATGTTACTGACGAGAATGAAACTCAACCGCAAGCACACCCACGCTTCGATCACCTTAAAGTACGGAACGCGCAGCCTGCACTACGTTGCTTACCGTCATCCCAAGCGTTTCCATTACGGTGGCGCCTGGTGCCGAGTGACCGAAGGTATCGATCCCAACTACTGCACCGTCAAGCCCCACGAAGCGGTACCAGTAGTCCGGGTGACCCGCCTCGACGGCTACTCGTGCTTTGATTGCGCTGGGCAATACACTCTCTCGATAGGCCTCATCCTCTGCTAGAAACACGTCCGTCGCTGGCATCGATACTACCCGCACACCAACACCTTCCCCGCTGAGCTCGGTTGCAGCGGCGACCGCAAGTTCCACTTCCGAGCCTGTCGCGATAATGACGACCTCAAGCTCGCTCTGCTCGAGAACCAGCACGTAACCACCCCGGCGTATATTGGCCAGGGATTCTTCATTCCGAGCTTGCGGCGCGGTCTTCTGGCGAGTAAACACGAGTGCACTCGGTCGGTTATTGGCGGACAACGCCGCTTCCCAGGCAACCGCGCTTTCTACCGTATCGCAGGGTCGCCAGGTTGTGAGTCCCGGGGTCGTTCGCAAATTGGTGAGCTGTTCTATGGGTTGATGGGTGGGGCCGTCTTCACCCAGAGCAACCGAATCGTGTGTGTAGACAAAAATGTTGGGTATCTGCATCAAAGCAGCCAGCCTGACAGCGTTGCGGGCGTATTCCATGAACACCAGAAACGTTCCGGTGTAGGGCCGCAAACCACCGTGCAGGACAATACCGTTGGTAATCGCCGTCATCCCAAACTCGCGTACACCGTAGCTCATATACCGGTCCGCGCCGGCTCCGGACCACTTGGTTCCATTCGAACCGGTCAAATCCGCAGATCCACCGAACAGTTCCGGTAAAGCGTCAGCGAGAGCCGTCAGGCAACGCTGGGAGGACTTGCGAGTTTCCAGCGGTTGCATGGCCGCTTGAGCGTCGGCGGCCACTTGGCGGATGCCCGTTTGCCAACTTTCGGGTAACTCCCCGTTCATACGCCGGGTAAGTTCTGCAGCGAGGTCCGGATAGCTTTCACGATATGCCGCAAAAAGTGTTTCCCACTCTTTTTGCAGTTTGCTACCGCGCTCCCGGCAATCCCACTCCGCGTAAATCCGTTCAGGAATCTCGAACGCCCCATGACCCCAGTTGAGCGCTCTGCGTGCAGCCGCTACTTCTTCTTCACCAAGCGCCGCACCATGCGCCTCTGCCGTGCCCTGTTTGTTGGGTGCTCCAAACCCAATCACGGTCTTGCAGCAAACCAGAGTCGGCTTGTCCGTCACCTCCACAGCTTGCCCGAGAGCCGCGATTATCGCATCGGGATCATGACCATCCACGTCTCTAATGACTCGCCAGCCATATGCCTCGAACCGCGCAGGCACATCTTCTGTGAACCAAGCGGTTATCTCTCCATCGATGGAAATGCCGT
>SMWK01000271.1 GCA_004356895.1 Gammaproteobacteria bacterium | reverse complement strand
TGTGACTGAGGCCAATCGAAAGCCTTTTTGTTGCTGGTTGCGCGCTTACCGTCCAGTAGACCGGCGGCAGCGAGTAGTCCCGACCCGGTGCAGATTGAGGCGAGGTATTCGAGCTTGGGATAGGTTGAGCGCAGGAAATCGAGCATTGCGGGGTTATCGGCTTCCCGACGTGTTCCACGACCGCCTGGCACGAGTAACACGTCCAGCCCACCTGGATTTGCGAACGTGCGATCGATGACCGTTTGCGGACCCTGGGCGCTCGCAACGGGATCGGATCGTTCTGCGAGCGTGACGATCTCGAAATAATCCGGGAGCACGCCGAGCATTTCCAGAGGGCCGAAGATGTCCAGTAATTCGAAATCTGGAAACAGCAGCGCACCGATGGTGCGTTTTTTACTAACTGATGGAGATGGCTCGGACAACTCGACCTCCGCTTGAGCATGCTTTCATTGTGTCGTGCTGGAACGGCATTTGTTTGAGTATGACTCATCTTGTCGTGCAGCAATTCTCTGCTACCCTGCGCGACTTTATATCGGGGGTCTCTTGCCCAGGCCGGAGGGTTCCAACAGGTTGCGCTGATGTCTGTGTTGCTGCAAGCCAAGTCCGTGTCTCACTCGCTCGGGGACAAAAGGCTGTTTTGTGATCTCGATCTCGCGATTTCGGCGGGCGATCGGCTTGCGCTTGTTGGTCACAACGGTTCAGGCAAGTCGACGTTGCTGTCACTGCTCGGCGGAGGGGTCGAGCCCGACTTGGGAGAGATCGCGAAGAAACGGGGTCTCGTGCTCGCGTCGGTCGAGCAATTTCTGCCTGTACGCCATGCGCAAAAAAGTGTTGTCGCGGCGGTCACCGAAAAGGCGCCCGAACAAGAACGCTGGCGAGCCGAGTCCCTGCTCGCAAAACTCGGTTTTAGCGAAGTTGAATTCGATCTTTTGGTTGGTGCGTTATCTGGTGGCCAGCAGAACCGGCTCATGTTCGCGCGCGCGTTGGTCGTCGAGCCGGATTTACTGCTACTCGATGAGCCAACCAACCATCTCGATCTTGCTACCTTAGTGTTGTTCGAGAAACTGCTTGGCGAGTTCCGCGGTGGCTTCCTGCTGGTGTCACACGACAGGGCTTTTCTCGATGGGGTTTGTGGGCAGACGCTGTTTCTGCGCGACGAGCGGTTATATCGGTTCAGCAGCACGTATAGCGGTGCCCGAGAGGAACTTCGTGCGATGGACGAAGCGCACGCCCGCACCCGCGCCGCCGAAGAACGCAAGATTGATGCCCTCAAGGCGAGTGCCAAACGGCTCGCCACCTGGGGCAAGGTATACGACAACGAAGATCTCTCTCGCCGGGCGAAAAGCATGGAGAAACGTATCGATCGTCTAGAGGAAAAAAAGACGTTCGTGAGCAAGGGTTCTCGGCTCGACCTCGATCTCCAGTTAGGGGGCACCCGTGCAAGGCAGATCGTCGCAATGGAAAATCTCACAATCAACGTTGCGGAGCGTGAACTGTTTCGCATTGACGACCTCGTCATCCGCCCGGGAGAACGTGTTTCTTTGTTAGGTCACAACGGGGTCGGAAAAACAACGTTCATCAAGGAACTGGTTGCGGCTTTCACAAACGAAGGCACCAATTACCGCTACAGCCCGCAGACCAGTCTCGGTTATTACGACCAGGAACTCGATGAGGTTTCCGGCGAAGACACAATGGCGATGTTTGTGCGTAATCGAGTGCAGAGTGACGAGCAACGGATTCGCCAACACCTCATCAAGGCGGGATTCCCATACTCCGAACATGAAAAACGAGTCTCTCGTATGAGCGGTGGCGAGCGGGCGCGCCTGTTGTTTGTCGTTCTGGCGATGTTGCGTCCAAATTTTCTGGTGATGGACGAACCCACCAACCACATCGACATCGATGGCAAGGAACAGTTGGAACAACAGTTGTTGTCCAGTGACGCAACGCTGCTGATAACCTCCCACGACCGACGTTTCCTTGAGACGGTTGCCACCCGGCATCTGTGGATCCATGAAGGCCGTCTCGAGGAAATTCACGACCCCGAACGGTTCTTCACCTCCGAACCAGAAGGAGGCTACACGGGCGCACTCGGGGACAGCCGAATTGTGATTCCAACAAAAGACACGCGGGATGCCGAACAGGTTCTGGAACGGATCGTTGAACTCGAAGACCTGCTGAGTGCCGATTTCGCCCGCAAACCAAGGTTTCAGAAACCGAAGCTCCAAGCCCGGTGGGTCGCCGAACTCGATGTCTTAAACTTACGACTGGAACAATAGCGTGCAACGAGCGCGGAAAGGTTAACTTGAGCCTTTTACGGCAATTCGTGTAAATCCTTCCAGTCCACCCACTGCTTACGCCCATAGGACTTGATCATCGACCGCCGTATCCGTGGGTAGTGAACTACATCCGCCGCATGACGCTCCCCACCCATCAAGTAGACCAGATCTTCCGCAAAGGGATTGTGCAAACTGTGAGCCGGCGAAGGCGCGGGAAAACCCATGAAGTCTCCCGGACCCACCTCAAAGGATGCGTCTCCGATATCCGCGACGCCATGGCCGGATACGATGAATATGAACTCCTCATCGTTGTCATGGTAGTGAAACTGGGTACTATCTCGCCCGCTCTCGAGGCGTATCAGATGCACGCCGATTCGTTCCAGTCCGACTTGGACACCCAGCGTTCGGGTGAGACGCACGGCATTGTCATTGAACTGGTGTTGGCGACGAACTTCCTCGAGTTCGTCGATGTCGCTGGCGTTTAAGAAACCTTTCATGAGCAGTTGTTGAGGGCGGTCTGCAGCACGTTGATGAGTTGTCGATTCTGGCCCTCCGTACCGACGGTAATACGCAGCTTATCGTCCAGCAATGGCGTATCGAAGTAACGTACCAGAATTCCCGCGTCTTTCAGGGCGAGGTATATCTGCTCAGCCGTCATCGGAAGTGCCAAAGGGACCTCGACCAGCAGGAAGTTACTCTGTGAGGGGTTCACTGCAAAACCCAGACCTAGGAGATCGTCACGCAATAAGCGTCGGGCGGCACGTACGTTCGCCCAGGTCTGTTCCGCATAGGCGCGATCCGTAATGGCTGCCTCACCCAGTTGCTGGCTTATGTAATCAATGTTGAAGCTGTCCCGCGTCTTTTGTACCAAGGGTTCAATGAGTGGGGCTGCGCCAATGAGATAGCCGAGCCGGAGCCCTGCAAGACTGTAACCTTTGCTGAACGTTCTCAAGATCAACAAGTTATCAAACGCGTTGACCAGGCGCACCGCATCGTAGCGTAGCGCAGGGTCCACAAAATCTACGTAGGCTTCGTCGACCAGCAGCACACCGTTGAGGCTTTCGGCCAGTTGGCTGATTCGGTCAGTATCCGTGAGTGTCCCGGACGGCGCATGCGGGTTGACGATGCATGCTAGGTTCGCTCCCGCTTCGTTGAGTTCGTCAGCGAAATTGCGCGGCAGATGCCAATTGTCGTCCAACGCTATCTTAACTACCCGGGCACCGTGAATTTGGGCCAACACCGGGTACAACGAGTAGCTGGGGTCGGTCATACCGAAAGCAGCACCGGGCTCCACGTAGGTGGTAACTGCGAGCCGCAGTGCTTCGTCGCCCCCATGGGTTACGACTATGTTCTCGCGGTGTACCGCATGGGTCACGGCGAGCAGGTCACGAAGCGGATCGGCAGTAGGATGGGGGTAGGTTCGCAGCGATTCGATGCGCAGGTCATTTAACCTGACTTGCACCTGGGGGCTCGGAGGGTAAGGGTTTTCGTTGGTGTTCAGCTTCAGCGTGGAGGCGTCCACCGGCTGCTCACCCGAGGTATAACCGGTCATCTGGCGGATATTGTCGCGTTCGTAGCTCAAGACTCACTCAGCCGTTGGATCCATGGGCTTACTGTCCGGGTTAGCCGCTTCATCAGCACGATCAGTCGGGTCTGGCCGTCCATCAGCCGGTCCAAGCAAATGGGCAAGCCATACGGTGGAGGGGTTGGCTTCCAGAGCGATCTTGGCCGTCATCGTGAGCGGTACGGAAAGGAGCATGCCGACCGGTCCCAACATCCAGCCCCACACAACAAGAGAGAGAAACACCACCAGCGTGGAAAGTCCGAGACCTTTACCCATGAACCTTGGCTCGATGGCATTACCCATGACGATGTTCAGCACGACGTAACCGGCCGCTGTCAATAGTGCGCTACCCGTTCCGAGTTGCACCAGCGCCAGCAACACGGGTGGGACGGCGGCGATGATGGAGCCGATCGTCGGCACGTAGTTCAACAAAAAGGCGAGCAATCCCCAGAGCACGGGAAAGTCGACGTCGAGGATGGTGAGATAGATGCCGATGATGAAGCCGGTAGCCACGCTTACGGTGGTTTTGATCGCAACGTAGCGGTTGACGTTCTCGGCAAAACGGGAAAAGTAAGGCAGGTCCCGTTCGGGATGCTTGAGCACATCGCGAAGTTTGCGTGGAAAGCTCGACGCTTCCGCGAGTATGAAAATTACTGTCAACAAGATCAGAAAACCGTTGCCCAGCGCAGCTCCGAAACCTCTCAGCGTGCTCCCAGCCAACTCAAGTGCTTTGACTGGGTCGAAGTAGTTTGAAATCAACTCGCTCGATATCTCAATACCGAATTGCGCCAGCCACGCGATAACGCCGTTCACCTGTGCAGTAAGATTGTCCCGATAAAAAGGCAGGCGATCGGTGAATTCACCAGCCGATTGCGCCACCAGTGCACCAATTCCAATCAGCACGACGACCAGGGTCACCATCACCGCAAAAATCGATATCGCGACTGGCACCCGGTGTTTTTCCAGCCAGAATACCGGTGTGGCGGCAATCGTTGCGATGAATGCGGCTAGAAGAAAAGGCACGACTAGATCTTCGGCGGCCTTGAGACCGGCGACGATGACGATCAGTGCCGCGAAGACGACGAGTGTTTTGCTGGTCGAGCCCAAAAGGGGTCTCTACTGGAAAGGTGGACCTATTCTAAGGAACGCCGGTGACAGAGGCTAGGTAACTCCGCGCGCACCTTGTTGACGAAAACTGGGTCAATTTCCGCCACCGCAACACCGTCTCCTTCATGGCATTCTGCGATGATTTCCCCCCAGGGATCGATGATCAGCGAATGACCGTAGCAAAATCGTTTGCGCCAGTTGTTGCCGTGTTGCGCAGGGGCCAGAACATAACTTTGACATTCGATAGCCCGGGCGCGCAGCAAAACATGCCAGTGGGCAGCACCGGTGGTTTTCGTGAAAGCCGAAGGCACGGTGACGGCAATTGCGCCGCGATCTACCAGGCTCTGATAGAGATAGGGAAACCGCACGTCGTAGCAAACGCTCAAGCCCAGAACGCCGAACGGCATTTCGGTCGTGACGATGTCCTCCCCTGCAAAGGTCCGCGCGGATTCATTCAATTGAGTGCCGTCGCTGAGTTGCACATCGAATAGATGTATCTTTCGGTAGCGGGCCGCAATGGCACCGTCCGGAGCGAGATGTACACATGTGTTGAAACACTTGTCTGGATCGTCCACGTCTTCGTGGAATCCACCTAACACGAGATGAACCCCATACCGGCAAGCCAACTCCCGACACTGCTCAAAGATCGGCCCACCTTTTTCGTACGGATCGATGGGCAACCTCTCTAGTATCTTTCGCTTTTCTTTTTCCGGGCCGAGAAAAGCGAACGCCTCAGGCAACATGACGACCTCGGCATCCCTCGCATGAGCCTCGCGCACTAGTTCTCCGGTAATCCGAAGGTTTTCCGCAACATCAGGGGTTGCACAAAACTGCACAACAGCAACACGAGTATTTTTTGGCATCGTGGTAGTTCCTATCAGCGCGTCGGGTATTCTACGGGTTCTTGAGGGATTTTTGGCAATTGTGTGGGAACTGAGGGGCTGGGGAGGCTCTATTTGCGCCCGCCCACACCACCTTAGGATCCTCTCGCTCCGCGTTGATCACCCGGGTAAAAAATCGATCGAACTCCCAAGGGCGTTAGATGTCCGGTTGCTTGCAAATAACGGGGGAGCCGAGGAATTCTTCAATGGCGGGCAGGTTGAAAGCGTCGTCTTCGGAAACGAAGCTGATGCTGATACCTGCCGCACCGGCGCGGCCGGTGCGGCCTATTCGATGAACGTAGTCTTGGGGATCTTCGGGCAGGTCGAAGTTGACGACGTGGGATATGCCTTCGACATGAATCCCACGCCCGGCGACGTCGGTGGCAACCACGTAGCGAAGTGAGCCTTCCTTGAATCGGTTCAAGGTCGAAAGACGCTTGCGTTGAGGCACGTCACCTGCCAAGGCTTCGCATACGATGTTGTGCCTGTTCAGATATTTGGTGAGTTGGTGGGTCTGATCACGGCGGTTGGTGAAGATCAGCACACGTTCCGGTTCTTTGTTTGTAATGAACTCCGCCAACAGATGTGCTTTGCGGTCGGCGCTGACCAACCAGAAATTCTGCGCGACGGTATCGGTAGCAACCGATTCCGGTTCAATGGCGACGTGTTCGGGTTGCATGGTCCAGGAACTTGCCAGCCGCATGACGGCTTCGTTGAACGTAGCGCTGAAAAACAGAGTCTGCCGGTTCCGCTTGTGAGGTGTTTGGTAGACGATACGCCGGACATCCGGGATGAACCCCATATCCAACATCCGGTCAGCTTCATCGATCACGAGCACCTCCACTCCACGCAGGTTGAGGTACCGGCGGTTGATGAAGTCCAATAGACGCCCTGGTGTAGCGACGAGCAAGTCCAGCTCGCGACGCTTGATACGATCGAGTTGTTTTTGAAAATCCATGCCACCGACGACACATTGCACACTGTAACCCAGGTATTTGGCGAGGTCCTGACCGTCGCCTTCGATTTGCAGCGCGAGTTCGCGCGTGGGTGCCAGCACGAGCGCACGAGGTGTACCCTGTGGCCGCTCGGTTGTGTTTGGCTGTTCCCACAGTCGGGTGAAGATCGTAACGAGAAAAGCTGCGGTTTTACCTGTGCCAGTCTGCGCCTGTCCGGTGACGTCGTAGTCCGCCAGGCTAAATGGCAGCGATTCGCTCTGAATGGGTGTGCAGTACTCGAAGTTGAGGTCGGCGATGGCGTGCATCAACGGCAACGGCAGTTCGAAATCGTGAAAACGAACCTTGTCTGGAAGAACTGGCACGGGGAAGTCGGATAACTGCCAATCGCTCACGAGGAAAGCCCAAGTTGTTGCCGGACAGTGGAAAGTTTAATGCAGAGCACCAGAATGCTCATGGCAACAGACAGATCCTCGAGGCTCGCGTAAGTTGGTGCAATGCGCAAGTTGCGATCTTCAGGGTCCTTTCCACAAGGAAAGGGAGCGCCCGCCGGGGTTAAGGTCAGACCCGTTTCTCCCGCTAACTGCTCGATGTGTTTGGCTAAGCCGGGGCGTGTATCGAGGGAGACGAAGTAGCCACCTGCAGGCGTTGTCCAACACGCGATATCGAGTTCGCCAAGACCGTCACGCAACGTTTGCTCCACCATTTCAAATTTGGGTTTCAGGAGCGCTGCATGTCGGGCCATGTGCACTTCGAGACGGCCATTCAAAAACCGGGCGTGGCGTAGCTGATTAACTTTGTCGGGACCGATTGCAAATACGCTCATACGTTTTTCGAGTACGTCGAGTACCGTGGCGCTGGTGGCGAGAAATCCGAGCCCCGCGCCCGCGTAAGTTATCTTGGATGTGGACGCGAACATGACGATCTGGTCTGCGGTGCCTGCTTCGGCTGCGAGGTTAGCGATAGAGGCCAGGGGTGCGCGGGGAAATTGGAAATCGTGTACCGCGTACGCGTTGTCCCAGAAAACCACGAAGTCGTCGGCAGCAGCCGTTGCCGGTAGCCTGGCAAGTTCGCCCACGCACTCGTCAGAGTAAATACAGCCGGTGGGATTGGCATATTTTGGCACACACCAGATAGCTTTGATGGAATCGTCGAGCGCCGCGAGTCGGTTGACTTCCTCCATGTCTGGACCGCTGTCGGTCATGGGTACGTTTATCATCTCGATGCCCAGAGACTGACACAACGTGAAGTGCCGGTCGTAGCCCGGCACTGGCGTCAGCACTTTAACTGTTGATGCCTTCGCCCAGCGGCGCTCGTCCCCCCACAGACCGTAGCGGAGTGCGGTTTCGGTGACGATGTACATGAGCGTCAAGCTGGAATTGCCGTGACACATCACGTTCTCCACGGGCGTGTCCAGGAGTTCGGCGCCTAACGCTCGAGCCTCTGGCAGACCACGCAGACCGCCGTAATTCCGCGTATCCGTTCCGTCTGCTGCGAAGAAGTCACCGGCTAAAACGTCATCCATGGCGGCACTGAGCGCTAGCTGGTCGGGCGCGGGTTTGCCGCGTGTCAGGTCCAGCGCGAGCTTGTTCGATTTCTGCAACTCGAAATCGCGGCTCAGTTCCCGTTCCAACACAACCAGAGCGTCTCTGCTCATGTCCGCTATGTTAGTCATCTGTCAATCCGGTTCCTTCTTCCGCGCCTATCATCAAATTGAGGTTCTGTACTGCGGCACCGGCCGCCCCTTTGCCGAGATTATCGTAACGTGCCGTCAAGACGATCTGCGCATCGTTGCCGAAGATCATTATTTCCAGTCGGTTGCTGTCGTTCAGGGAGGTAGCACTCAGATATCCACCATCGAAAGCCGCGACCTCGTCAAGCGCCGTTACGGATACAAACGGCTCTTCTGCATACCGAGTTCGCAACAGATCTTCCACGTCCGCCCTGGTGGGTTGGCCTCCGCATTGTTTAGCGAGAAGTTGGCTCGAGAATAGCGGGACCTGCAACAGCATTCCCTGCCGAAATCGGCCTACTGAAGGTGTGAATATCGGTGCTTGCCGAGTACCGGAATAATATTGCATCTCCGGAACATGTTTGTGATCGAGCCCGAGTCCATAGGCTCTGGTGTTCCAATCCTCGGCTTGTTCCTCTACCAAAGCCTGATAGGCTTCTATCATTTGCCTTCCACCGCCTGAATATCCGGTCAGTGCGTGCATCGTCAAAGGCAGCTCCGCCGCGAGCAGACCTGATTCGATCAATGGCCGGATCATCAGAATGAACCCCTGGGGATAACAACCCGGATTGCTGACCTTGTCTGCTGAAGCGATGATGCTGCGCTGCTCGGGTGAGAGCTCTGGTAGCCCATAAGCCCAGTCGCTGTTAAGGCGATGTGCCGTACTCGCGTCGAGAATACGGCAATGCCCACCGGCAAGGGCCACCGCCTCTTTCGCTGCCTCGTCGGGCAGACATAGAATTGCCACATCTGCATCACGCAGCAACTGCGCACGGCGCCGCGGATCCTTGCGATCCGCCTCGCTGATCCTCAGTAACTCTATATCGTGTCGATCCTTCAGGCGTTGGTGGATCTGCAATCCAGTGGTACCAGCCTGACCGTCGATGAAAACCCTGGCCACATCGGCGCCTTGTCTTGATTGGAAAGTAGGAAAGGCGCGAGATTCTAGAGAATATTGGCAGGAAAGTCCCAGCTTTGAACCTCTTGCCTAAAGATGACTACTTACGTTGCCCATCGCCAGACCCGTTTCAATACCCGAACCGAGGCGAATAGTCCTAGGATCGGTAGAATCAACGTCTGCACGACAAATACGATAATCAGATCCACCAAAGCCTCGATTGCACTCTCCACGCGTTCCTTGAGCGCGAGCAGTTGTGCTCTCACATCGAACACCTGTCGCTGCTCGTCGAGGAACGTGCTGAATCGTTCGAGGAGCGATGCGTCGGTGTCCTCAACTTGCAGTAATTCAATATTTTCGGTGGTCTGCGCGATCCGCTCCATAGACGCCTCCTGCCGGTCGACCAGCACGGCGCTGTTGATCCAACCGGACGCTAAAGTAACGACCGTGAAAACAAACCGGATGAAAACCAGCAGCAAACAGATTTTGAGGAGTATTTCTCGACCGGCAAAACCTTTTGGCCACCAGAGAACGAAGAGATATGCAAGAACGGTAACCGAGAGCAGGCTGCTGATCCATACGTTGGAAAGAAGCTCGGTCATGAGCATCTGGGTGCCAAGTGACGCACAGGCCACAAGCGCCAACCAGGAAAACCGTTCGACTAGATCGTTCAGCGGATCCAGGATTTCACCCGCGGTGATCGTCAAGCCCACGCCCAAGGGTTGTATCGCGATCTCGGTACCCTGAGCAACCGAGATCACGCCATTTAGCCCTCGGGCGAGTGCGAAAGTCGCAAGCGCCCGTTTGAAGCTCGCTTCGGTGGTGGTTTGCGCATTGTTGTCGAGAAACCCGCTCCAGGACGCGGCGACAAGAGTCAACAATCCAGCCGTGAGGAAAACTCTGGTCAGTCGGCTCTGGTATTTATCCCTATCCGTGGGAGGAGTGACTAGCGTGGTCGAATCTGGTTCAGGCAACGGTTGATTTGCTTTGCTCGAGGAACAGTGACTCTAACTTCTCAGTGATGGCGTTGGCCAGCGAGTTTCGATCCAGATCGGAAAGTTGGGTGAGTACCCTGGGCTTGAACCGATGCAGGTGCCTGTTTGTGGGATGCAGTTCCCATGTCACCTATGGCACCTCGCTCGAGGTTCCGCAGTCGTTCAAGATGACCGTCGGCGGGAGTGCCCAAGAGGACGTCCAGGGTCTCAAGGAGTGGTACATCCCCGTAAGTGTGCCTGATCTCGTGGATGAAGCGTAGTGTACGAAAGGCGTCCAACCACTGATGTAATGCCTTCTGCAGGGTCGTGGGACTTTTGAACTGGCGCTGTGCACGAGCAAAGAACTCAAAAAACCCGAGGGCTTGCAGCGCCTTGTCAGCCACGTCTAAGTTTTGCCATGGCGTGCCAGGTTGTGCACTGCGTAGATTGTCCAACAACGCTTTGAGTTCATCGAAGCACTCAGGCGCATAGCTCAAGTAGCAGGTCGGATCTTCAGGCATGCGGATGATTGCGGGACCGGTTCCGAAAGGCACGCGGGTAGATGCGCGCGATTGCAGCTCGATCTCCGGTGCAAGGAGTGAGTGTATTGGTCCTACTTTGGCAAGCTTGTTCAGCACGTAAAAGTCTTCACCTGCATTGCGTTTCGGAAATCCGCGCACCTTGGCATACGCGCATACTGGTATGGCCATCGTGCTGCCGAGCGTATGGTACGCATATGGAGATCCAGCGTGGCGCAGTCGGTTTACGTAGTAACGCAGATACGTCTCATAGAGTTGCCCTGAGGCATGCAGGTGTGGGTCCTGGCTCTTGTGGTGGAATCCGAAAAGATTGACGGCTTCGGGTTCGAGCTGTGTTGTGAAGTAAACCTCAGGAAGCGTCGCGTCCGCGTCGGTTGAATACAGCCATGGTTCGATGATCGATCCGCGCTGGTACAGTTTAAGTGAGATGTCGGCGCCGATCTTGCGGGCAAGCCCCACACCCTGGCGCGGAGGCACCCGTCGGCCGTTACTGGCGCGATCTATTACTAGCACATCGACGTTGTGTGTCCCCGAGTAGGGAACTACCCCGATCATTCTCGAGCCGCCGCCCGTCAGGCTGCCCATCAGTCGTGCCGTACGCGCAAGCGCACCTTCGGGCGCGTTTTGGGGTGCGTTCACCACGACGATCACCAGCAAATCTGCCATGCCACGCGGTAGAACGTGATCCAGGAAGTTCTCGGCTTCGTCGAAGCAGGGGATTATGAGGGTGTTCCTGTAAGTCTTGTGGACCACCTGTTCAGCAAGGCCGGCTTCAGGCTCGGCGTAACGGTTCAGATATTGTTCAATGACCGAAAGGTAGGCCACCACCGGCTCAATGTAACGCGGCGCGCAACGGCACGCTTGCGATCAGCTTACCTTCGGCCGCGGTCAGTTCGATCAGACGCGGGCCAACCAGGCCTGGCTCGCAATGGCTGATTGCCAGGTCCACGAACAGCTGCCAGTGGCGATTTTCGCTCAAAGTGATGCCTTTATAGAACTGTTTGAGCGGGCCATGGGGAAGCGCATCAGCGATGAGTCCGAAGCGCTCGTGACCGCGCCTCTCAACGACAGCGGCAACCAGCAGCCGGTCGAGTAGATAGAGATCAGAACCCTTGCGAATGTGCGCTTGTAGACCACGCACATACAGATCTTTCTCGTCAGCCCCCGGGCTCAAGCCCCGTTCGCTCAGCAACCGAATTACCTCGCGATAATGGCTTAGCTCCTCAACAGCCAGATCCGCCATGGCGTTCAAAAGCTCCGGCTTGTCCGGATAGTGAGAAGCCACGTTTAACGCCATGCCCGAAGCCTTCTTCTCGCAGGAAGCATGATCCTTGAGAAAACTGTCGAAATCGCCGAGCACCACTTCGAGCCACCCATCGGGCGTTGCAACCAGGTCCATAGCTAAACAGCCGTGGGGTCCACTACGCATATATTCGATCAAGCCAATCGGAAATATCGTTGATCTCCTCCGGACATACCTGATGCCCCATCCCGTACTCGTGCCACTCCACCTGATAGTTGAGCGCATTGAGGGTTTCCCGCGACGTGACTGCCCGGGCGATCGGGATCATCGGATCCATCAACCCGTGGGCCATGAAGATCGGAACATCGACGCTGGCAAAACTGACCTCTTCACCGAGGTGCTCGTGATCGTGGACGTGAGTGGACAGCGCCATGATGCCGCACAGAGTCTCCTCCATGCGCAGTCCAAGGTGCAGGGCGATTACCCCACCCTGGGAAAACCCTGCCAGGGTGATATCCCGGGTGGCCACGCCTCGTTCGTTTTCCCGAGTGACCAGTCTCGCGATTTCAGCGGCCGACGCACGAATGTCATCTTCGCCAGACAAGGGTGCACCCGGATCGATGTCGTACCAGGCGCGCATTTCAGCACCTGCGTTGATAGTGACCGGGCGCATTGGCGCGTTCGGAAAAACGAAACGTAAACGCCGTTGCAGATTGAACGTCTCGACAACGGGCTCGAAGTCCGTCGCGTCCGCTCCGAGACCGTGCATCCAGATCACGCTGCCAGTACATGGACTGCCAGCAGCCCCTCCAGCCTCTACTTCCAGACAATCCAATAAATCGGTCATGACACCTTCGACAATCGTGGATGTTTTACAACTCTAAGTTATCACGTGATTTTTTAGTATGTGAACAAACGGTAATGGCAAACAAATGTGATAATACCGAACATGGATGATGGCTTGGACAGACCGACTTCCCGCGAGCTCACGAGCCTGCGGCCCGCGCTCGCGTTCCTCAAGCCTTATCGATGGCACGTCGCAGCGGCAAGTTTTGCGCTGGTGATCACCGCCAGCGTCACGCTGTCGATCGGTCAGGGGATGCGCCTGCTGATCGATCAAGGGTTATCCAGCGGGTCGACAGATCTTCTCGAGCGCAGCATCGGGATCTTCGCGCTACTCATGGTCTTACTGACTATCGGCACGTTTATCCGTTTCTACTTCGTCTCCTGGGTGGGCGAAAGAATCAGCGCGGATATTCGCAGTGCTGTTTTTCGCCACCTCATACGGCTGCACCCGGCGTTCTTCGAACGCAACCTGCCCACTGAAATTCAGTCACGCATCACGACGGATACGACTTTGTTGCAGACAGTTATTGGCTCATCTGTTTCCATCGCACTACGCAACGTCCTGATGTTTTTTGGCGGTCTGGCACTACTGTTCTACACCAACGCGAAACTCTCACTGATCGTGATTGCCAGTGTGCCTTTTGTGGTGGCACCCGTGATCGCGTTTGGTCGCCGGGTGCGCAAATTGTCGCGTACGAGCCAGGATACGCTCGCGAATGTAGGCAGTTATGCGGGGGAATCTCTGCGGTATATAAAGGTGGTTCAGTCCTTCAATCATCAGCAGATCGACGAGCTTGCATTTGATGAACGTGTGTCGATTGCGTTTCGTGTCGCAGTCAGGCGCATCCGCCAGCGTGCCTGGTTGATAGCGTTGGTCATGTTGCTGGTGCTGAGCGCGATTGCGGTGATGCTCTGGATAGGTGGACAGGACGTACTTTCGGGTCAGATCTCTCCGGGCGAGCTTGCGGCTTTTATCTTCTATGCGTTCATCGTTGCTGGTTCTGTGGGTGCCATCAGCGAGGTGTACAGCGACCTGCAACGGGCAGCCGGTGCCATGGAGAGGTTGGTAGAGCTGCTGCAGTCACCTTCGGAACTCCTTGAACCCAGTGAGCCCGCAGTGCTGCCGGTGGATGGCGGCTCGTTGCAGGTCGACGCCGTTAGCTTCGCCTATCCGAGCCGACCGGAAATCGAGGTTGTGCACGAGTTGCAACTCACGGTGGAGCCCGGTGAGATGGTAGCTATTGTGGGGCCGTCAGGCGCCGGAAAAAGCACGCTGTTTGATTTGCTGCTGCGTTTTTATGATCCAACAAGCGGGTCGGTGCGATTTGATGGCATTGATTTGCGTGAACTTGCGCTCGCAGACGTTCGCGACCGGATCGGGTTCGTGCCTCAGGATCCGGTGCTGTTTGCGGGTAGTATCTTAGCCAACCTTACCTATGGAAAGCCCAATGCAACGGCAGTTGAGATCGACCGCGCGCTCATTCTCGCTCATGCGAAAGAGTTCGTCGACAAGTTGCCCGATGGGCTGCAAACGGTTGTTGGTGAAGGAGGCACGGGGCTCTCTGGTGGCCAGAAGCAGCGCCTCGCCATCGCCCGGGCACTATTGACTGAACCGAAGATTCTACTACTGGATGAAGCGACAAGTGCCCTCGATGCGGAAAGCGAAGATCACATCCGCCAGAGTATTGCCGAGATGAAAGGTCGTTGCAGCATACTGATCATTGCCCACCGGCTCTCCACGGTGCGCCAAGCTGATCGGATTCTGGTGATGGAAGATGGACGGTTAATCGCCAGCGGCCCCCATGATCAACTCGTTCGAAACAATGAGCTGTATGCCAGCTTCGCACGCATTCAGTTTACCGATGGGGGAACTTCGAACAATCTGAGCTGGCGCTCCACCGCGGGCTGAACAACGTCACTCACCCAAACGATTTCCTTAAGGCGCAAAACGAGTTTACACTGATCGACTGCTTTTGACTTTGGGGATCTGACTGGGCATGGGACCACTTCAAGGCTTTCGAATCATCGAACTGGCGGGCATCGGCCCCGGACCTTTTTGCGGCATGATGCTTTCCGATATGGGCGCGGAAGTGATTCGCATCGACCGTGTCGGCGCAAGTACCCGGCGCCCAAAGGACGTGTTGGCCCGTAACAGGCGCTCGGTCGCGGTGGATTTAAAACAGCCCAAGGGGGTGGAGATCGTGTTGCGGCTGGTGGAAACAGCGGACGCGTTGTTCGAGGGATTTCGCCCGGGCGTCACGGAACGTCTGGGAATTGGCCCTGATGACTGTCTGGCTAGAAACGAAAAGCTGGTTTACGGACGGATGACTGGCTGGGGTCAGGAAGGCCCCATGGCACAGGCTGCAGGCCACGACATCAATTACATCGGTCTCGCTGGCGCGCTGCATGGGATTGGTCGTCCCGGAGAATGTCCGGTTCCGCCGCTCAATCTGGTCGGGGATTTTGGTGGTGGTGGCATGCTGCTGGCGTATGGGCTCGTGTGCGGTTTGCTCGAAACTCAACGTTCTGGCAAGGGACAAGTTGTAGACGCTGCCATGGTTGACGGTGCTGCGTCGTTGATGGCCATGTTCTTCTCCATGGCGGCGATGGGTGCGTTTACCGAAAACCGGGGTACCAACATGCTCGATGGCGGTGCTCACTTTTATGACACGTATGAAACCCAGGATGGAAAATACATCTGCATAGGTTCCATAGAACCTCAGTTCTATGCGTTGCTTGTTGAGAAAGCGGGGTTGGATAAAGAACGATTCGCGCCGCAAATGGACTCTAGTCAATGGCCGGCGTTCAAGGAGGAACTGAAGGAAGTCTTCAAAGCCAAATCTCGAGATGAGTGGTGCGACATCATGGAGGGCAGCGACGTGTGTTTTGCACCAGTGTTGTCAATCCTCGAGGCGCCAGACCATCCCCACAACAAAGCGCGGCAAACCTTCCTGGAAGTGGATGGGATAATGCAACCGGCGCCCTCACCCCGGTTTTCGCGGACGGTGCCCCGTGTATCCCACAGCGCACGCGTGGTGGGTGAAGATTCCGTCGCTGTGCTCAAAGATTGTGGTTTCGACGATGACGAGATCAGCGAGCTTCAGCAGGCGGCCGTTATTCCTTCTTAACTGGTGCAAGTCCAGAAGGGACGGGAACTGGCGTGGGGCAACACATTATCGATATGGGCGAAGCGGTGAGGAAAAAATCATGAGTGTCGAGTTGTTGGATTCACCCCGGTTTTATGGCTTTCGAGTTCGACGCCAGATCGCGGGGAAAACCTATCAGGAGTACTTTTCCCTGAAGGAGAACGGTAAACGTATTCGAGGCGCGAAACGCGCCGCCGCCAGAAGCCAGGCAGATGCGCGCGATGCTGAGCTCTCTGTGTTGCAGAAAAAAGCCAGGGAAAAAGCTGCCAAAGAGGTTCACTTAGACGCCAAAGGACAGGTGCGGGGTATCCTGTGCCGGTTGAAATCGGAGAAGAGCGGGAGCAAGACGCCAGTGTTTCAAATCGGCGTGATGTCCCAGATGCAGAACAAGATCGTCAATACCACAGTCTCAATCAACAAATATGGTGTTGATGAAGCCTGGCATAAGGCAGTCGATTTTTTCGTTGCACACAAGAAGATCAGCAAGCGTTCGCGTGCTTACAAGGATCTGCTGGCTGCCAAACCGAGCCCTGCCCAGGTTCGTCGCCTCACAGGACAAACGGGTAAGAAACGCAAACAATGAGCTACGCCCAGGAGTACCAGCGTTCCTTGACCGACCCGGAGGGATTCTGGCGCGAGAAAGCTGAGTTGTTACCCTGGTTCGAGTTTCCAAAAACCATTCTGGATCAGGACCCGAACGGTGCCTGGCGTTGGTTTCGCGGCGGTAAGATGAATAGCTGCTGGCTGGCTCTGGACCGTCACGTAGAAGCGGGTAGAGGCGAACAGAACGCATTGATCTACGACTCCCCAGTGACTTCTCAGATACGCAAATACACGTATTCGGAACTTACCGAACGCGTATCGCGAGTTGCCGGGGCGCTTCAAGGGCTTGGTGTCGGCAAAGGCGATAGAGTCATTGTCTACATGCCGATGGTTCCCGAGGCAGCGATAGCGATGTTGGCCTGCGCACGATTGGGCGCTATACATTCGGTTGTATTTGGCGGATTTGCGGCGCCAGAACTTGCTACGCGCATTGATGATGCTAAGCCAAAAGTCATCTTGAGTGCATCGTGCGGCATCGAGTTTGCGAACGTCATTCCGTACCAGCCAATGGTGCGTGAAGCGATTTTGCTTGCCAGCCACAAGCCTGAACATAATGTCGTGTTGCAGCGCGATCAGTGTATCGCCGTGCTCGACAACGAACGAGATCTCGAGTGGACACAGTGGGAAGCGAAAGCCAAATCGGTGGGCTGCACCGAGGTTGATGCAACGGATCCTTTGTACATTCTCTACACCTCGGGCACGACAGGCAAACCGAAAGGTGTAGTGCGAGACAACGGCGGTCACGCAGTTGCGTTGAACTACAGTATGTCTGCCATTTACGGGGTGGATGCTGGGGACGTGTTCTGGGCAGCTTCTGATGTGGGTTGGGTTGTCGGTCATTCCTATATTGTGTATGCCCCCTTGTTTAAGGGTTGTACGTCGATTCTTTTTGAAGGTAAGCCCGTCAGAACACCGGACGCTGGGGTTTTCTGGCGGGTGATCGAAGACCATAAAGTCAACTGCTTTTTCGTAGCGCCAACAGCCTATCGAGCGGTTAAGAAGGAGGATCCCGACTGCAAGCTGCAGAAGCGATACGATATTTCATCGCTCCGATACCAATTCGTGGCGGGCGAAAGGCTGGACCCAGCCACTTATCATTGGCTGCGCAAACACCTGGATGTGCCTGTTATCGACCACTGGTGGCAGACGGAGACCGGTTGGTCGATGTGCGCGAACATGGCTGGTATTGAACTCATGGAGTGTAAACCTGGCTCGCCAACCTTGCCGGTTCCCGGTTACGACCTGCGCATTCTGGACGAAAGCGGTCGCGAGGTAGGCCCCGGCCGGGAAGGGTCGGTTGTGATAAAGGAGCCGTTGCCACCGAGTGCGTTCACAACAATTTGGGGAGATCACGACCGTTACATCGAGGCGTATTGGTCGAAGTTCAAAGGCTTCTATCTCACGGGCGATGAGGGTTATCGAGACGAGGACGGCTACGTCTACATCATGGGACGTATCGACGATGTCATAAACGTTGCCGGACATCGACTATCCACCGGGCAAATGGAGGAGGTGATTGCCAATCATCCTGCCGTTGCCGAGTGTACGGTTGTCGGCATTAGCGATGAGGGAAAAGGGCAAGTGCCGCTCGGCTTGTTGCTGCTCAAGGACGGTGTGAACATTGAAGACGACGAACTCGAACGCGAGTTGGTCCAGATGGTGCGGCAGGGGGTTGGCGCATTCGCGAATTTCAAACGAGCAGTGGTGGTAAAACGACTACCTAAGACTCGTTCGGGTAAGATACTGCGTCAGGTTCTGCGCAAGATGATCGACGGTGAAGCCTATGTTGTACCGTCGACGATAGATGATCCCGGCGTTCTCCCCGAGATCGAAGGCATTCTCCGGCAACGCAGCGTGATGGGAGCGCGATGATCATCGTCCATGCCACCATTCCCATTCGATCGGATTGCCGGGAAAAAGCCTTAGAGCTGGCTCGGCAGATGACCGCAGCAACTCAGGCGGAGGTCGGCTGCATTTCATACGATTTTTATATTGGCCTCTCCGACCCCAATACCCTGATGTTGTTCCAGGAGTGGGAGAGCATGGAAGCGCTGATGGGACATTTCCAGACGGAACACATGGACGAGTTTCTGAAGGAACTGCCTCAGGTTGTGTCAGGTGAGGTCACCACGCGACGTTATGCGGTACAAAGCGTAGATGAGGATTCCGACGAAAGAGGAGGACCGCCCCCGGTTATCCATTGACGGGCGTTTTCTTTACCGCGTAGGTGCTCAAGCACAGTAGCGCCACAGCAAATCCCACTTCGAAAAGGCCGATCATACGATCGCTCGGATCGACCGCTAACAACACCCCATGCACGAAGTAGAACGTACTTATGAGCGCTGTGAAAAAGAAGCCGCGCGGTTTACGCATGAGTAACCCGGGGAGCACCACGAGCAACGGCAACACCTGGACGATGAACCAGAGCAGGTTTATCGATGAGTTTTCCATTGGATGAACAAAAAACTGTCGCAATCCGGTCAACGCGAAAAGTGATCCGATCATCAGCAGTGCAACGAATTGCAGCCCTCTTACCACAGGGTCACGCGTCTAATCGCTGCGCTAAGTCGGCCAGACGCTTGCCCTGAGCGATGGCGAGGGTCTTCTCGTGGCTCGAAAGCTCGGCCTGCTGATGTACGCCGGATACGTGGCTCGGACCATAGGGTGTTCCGCCGGTTGTGGTTTCATTGAGGGCTGGTTCGCTATAGGGCAGACCGACAATCAGCATACCGTGATGCAACAACGGAACCATCATAGATAACAACGTGCTTTCCTGGCCGCCATGCATGGACCCCGTGGAACAAAATACACTCGCGGGTTTCCCGACCAGCGTGTGGCTGAGCCACAGGTCGGCTGTGTTGTCGAGGAAGTGTTTTAGCGGTGCGGCGATGTTCCCGAACCGCGTCGGCGAGCCGAGTGCGAGTGCCGAACAAGTGGCAAGGTCTTCCTTGGTGCAATACACGGCACCCTTGTCTGGTATGGGTGGTTTTGTTTCTTCAACTTCCGTTGCAACGCCAGGTACCGTGCGCAACCGCGGTTCGAAATGGCCATGACCTTGCACACCGCGGGCGATATAACGAGCCAGATTGCTCGTACCACCACTGCGACTGTAGTAGAGAATCAGGATATGAGGCAACATCCTTGAATACTGATTGCTTACTAGTGCTTGCTAGAGCAGCGCTAGAACGTTTTCCGGAGGGCGACCGATGGCTGCTTTGCCGTTGGCCAGCACGATGGGTCGTTCGATGAGTACGGGGTTGTTCACCATCGCGTTAATGAGTTCGGCTTTACTCATTGAGGCATCCGCCAGGTTGAGTTCCGCATAAGGCGCCTCTTTCTTGCGCATCAACTCGCGTGGGGACAATTCGAGCAGAGTTAAGATCTCTCCGAGTTTTTCTACGCTGGGCGGCGTCTTGAGATACTCGATCACGTTGGGCGTAACCCCCTGTTCTTCCAGGAGCGATAGGGTTTGGCGCGACTTGGAACAGCGCGGATTGTGGTAGATGGTGACTTTATTCATGGTCTTTATAATGTTTTAGGTTTATCTGGTTCCGAATACGCTTCGCTCCCCATTTAACCACAGTCATTGGGTTTAACAGACCTCTCGAGGAGACTTCAACATGCTGCAGCGATTAGGGTTTCAGTTGCGCTGGTATCTGGAGCAGATGGTCGAGCAATTCCTCGATCACGATTGTATGGTACGGGCAGGTGCACTGACCTACACAACACTCTTTGCGTTCGTGCCGATGATGACCGTCGGCTACTTCGTGGTTTCGGTAATGCCGGAATTTTCCGGGGTTGGCGGGCAAATCGAGTCGTTCGTATTCGACAATTTTCTGCCGGACAGTAGCGCGATCGTTCAAGAGAAGTTGCTGGAATTTTCCGAGCGAGCTCGGAATCTCACAGTTCCCGGATTTGTGTTCTTGTACGTCACCGCATTTCTCATGCTGGTCACCTTGGAGAAGGCGTTCAACGTTATCTGGCAGGTAGCGGAGCCGCGCCGTGGATTGTCTCGATTTCTTCTTTACTGGGGCGTGTTGACGCTCGGTCCGGCGCTGGTTTTCGGAACGATTGGTATTAGTGCCTACCTGGTCTCGATGCCGTTGGTGACTGATTTTGAAACTTACGGTGTGGGCACGGTAATGCTCGGCTATCTGCCGCAGCTGTTCACAGTGGCGTTGTTCACGGTGCTTTATTATGCCGTCCCCAACTGTCACGTGCCTTTCAAGCATGCAGCCCTGGGGGGATCGTTGACGATGTTGATGGTGGAGTTGGCTGAAGAAGTGTTTGCCGCGAGTGTGTCGAATTCCAGCATCGAGCCCGTCTACGGGACATTTGCGGCCGTCCCACTCTTTCTGATCTGGCTGTATTTTTTATGGGTGATAGTGCTTGGTGGCGCGATCTTCGTGCGCACGCTGTCATTTGAAAGAGACCTGGAGGGTGAACAACGAGAGCCTATGCTGGTCAAATGTTCGCGGATATTGCAGCTTCTCTATGACGCACATCTGGAGGGGCGCTCGATTTCGGATGTCGAGATCAACAAACGGGTACACTTGAATCGCACCGAGCACGATCGCGTGTTCAGCGTGCTGCAGGAACTGAAGCTGTTGAATCAGACAGAGGACGAGCGATGGTTGCTGGGTCGCAGTCTAAAGGCGGTGACTTTATGGGATCTCTACCAGCGGCTGCCGGAAGGATTGAGCGGTGACCGGCTCGCAGCAGTGAAGGATATGGACAACATCGTTGAACCCTTGCGTTCGCTCGTGCAGTTTGGCTCTAACCAGATGTCGATCAGTCTGGAAGTAGTTTTTGGAGGTGCAGTTTGATAAGTAACTTGCGTGTGGCCGTGGTGCTGTTGTCAGCGCTGCTTTTGTCGGCGTGCTCGGAGCCAGACCTTCTTCTCGCCGATGGTAAATTCAGTCGGTTCAGCCACTGGGAGGGGCGTTGGATCATCATCAACTATTGGGCCGAATGGTGCGCACCATGCCGTAAGGAGATTCCGGAGTTGAATCGTCTGCATGCTGAGCGCAACAGCACCGGCCTAGTTGTCCTGGGCGTGAATTATGATGCACTGCGAGGGGATACGCTTCTTGATCTTGTGAAACAAATGGATATCCACTTCCCGGTGCTGGTGGACGATCCCCGGCTACGTTGGAATGTGGAGCAACCCTCGGTGTTGCCGACCACGTTGATCATCAATCCTAACGGCAAGCTGCACAAGGTGTCGCAGGGTCCGCAGACGTATGAATCGCTCAGCCGGGCAGTGGGGCTCACGACCGAAACCTGAATCCTGCCAAGCGCCGTGCGTCATTGATCCCGGCAGGCTTCCAGGCCATAGATAGCACAACTAGCCCGCAGCACAGGCAACTCGTCTGTGCTCTTGTTGTGCCAGACCGTACGCCAGCGACCGACCACCCGCTCCGGGTAATTCAACCGCCCACGGCTGCCGTTATAACGAGCGAGAGCGTCCACGAGGTCTCCTTCGGCCACCTTGAGGTAGTGGGCGAGAATGGCGGTGCCGTAACGGACGTTGGTGTCTATCTCGGTGAGAATATCCTGGGGTCGACCGATCTCCAGGCGCCAGAAAGGCATCACCTGCATTAGTCCCTGGGCGCCAACGCGTGAAATGGCGAATCGGTCGAAGGCGCTCTCGACATGCATTACCGCAAGGATCAGATCCGGATCCAGCTGCTGCCAGTGGGCCTCCGTATAAACTCGATTCAGAATTTCTAAACGCTCTTCTTGATTGTCTACGAAGCGAGCCAGACGCTGTTCGGACGCATGCAACCAGACTTCCATGTCGAATCTATCCGCCCCTTCGTAACGTTCTGCCATGGTTGTGGCAAGCTTCTCGAGCAGCTCGGGGTCGACGTCCTGTGCGAAAACGAAGCTGGTGACTGCACTCAAGCTCAGACCCATTACTAGCAGCGGTCTCAAAATGAGACCGGTTCTAGGGAGCGCAGGGATGCGCGACCGTTTTCCGAAGAAAACCGTGCAGCAAAAATGCCAGGACGGCATTTTTGAGACCGCTAATAGTGAACGCAACAACACCCCTTTAGCCTTTAACGCGGTCCAGGACTTCGGCTATCGCGACCGCGATGGTCTCCTTATCGGTTCGGTTGCGGTATTCGACGTTCCCTTCGCTCAGGCGGCGCTCGCCAACGGTGATGCGGTGGGGAATGCCAATCAGATCGGCATCGGCGAACTTCACGCCAGGTCTCTCGTCGCGGTCATCCAACAATACCTCCATGTTCTCATCGATACACGTTTGATACAGCGCATCCGCCGTTTCACGAACCGCCTCGGACTTTCCATAGTTCAGAGCGACGATGTGCACGAAGAAGGGTGCAACGGGCTCCGGCCAAATAATGCCGATTTCGTCATGATTTTGCTCAATGATCGCTGCAACAAGGCGAGTGACGCCGATGCCATAACAGCCCATGATCGGTGCGATGCTCTTGCCGTTCTTGTCGAGAACGGTTGCCTGCATTGGTACGCTGTAAATGTCGCCAAGCTGGAAGATGTGACCCACCTCGATACCTTTCAGAAACTTCAACTCCCCCTGGCCGTCCGGGGCTTTATCACCCTCGACGACGTTGCGAAAATCCGCGGCGGTAACGGCATCTTCGGGTACGTCGCGCGCCCAGTTACCACCCCGGTAATGGAATCCTTCCTCGTTTG